>DMYK01000442.1:2476-4403 GCA_003483675.1 Microcoleaceae cyanobacterium UBA11344 | reverse complement strand
TTGTGGTAGCGATTGGTATTTAGTGCTTTGAGCGGGTTGAGGTTGAGAAACAGTAGCGGCTGGGGGCGACACTGTTTCGCAACTCAAATCGGGATTGGTAAGAATTTTGTAAACCTGGTCTACGATGGCTTGGAATTGCGGAGTTTTGCGATCGCGATAGTGCGGCAAAGTCACGGTCAATTCGGCGCGAATTCGTCCCGGATTGCGACCCAAAACTACAACCCGATCGGCTAAAATTACTGCTTCTTCAATCCCGTGAGTCACGATGAGTACAGCTTTAGTAGGAATCTTCTTTTCCAGCCACAAATCTAATAATTCAAACCTTAAGTTTTCTGCGGTTAGTACGTCTAATGCTGAAAAGGGTTCATCCATGCAGAGCAATTCTGGTTCCACAGCCAAAGCTCTAGCAAATCCAACCCGCTGCCGCATCCCACCAGAAAGTTCTTTCGGATAAGCATTTTCAAATCCGTCTAAACCGATAATATCAATCATTCGCAAAGCTTTTTGTCGGCGCGGTTCTGGCAATTCTCCTTTAGCTTTTAAGCCTAATTCTACATTTTCCATTACTGTTAGCCAGGGATAGAGGGCGAAGTTTTGAAACACGATCGCTATACCTGGATTTAAGCCAACTAAGGGGCGATTATGGTAGAGAACTTGACCATCGCTGGGCGGTATCAGTCCGGCAATCATCCGCATTAATGTTGATTTACCAGAACCCGACGGGCCTAGCAAGGCAACAATTTCTCCTGTCCGCAACTCTAAATTAATTGGCTCTAAAATAGAGATTTTTTGACCGTTGGGCTGCTGATAAGCCTTGCTGACTCCTTGCAGGGTAATGAGGCACTCTGTTGCTGTTTTGACGACCACGACTAAACCCCCTCGCTTGTTGTTTAAATTTAGTTATTAGTCAGTAGTCATCAGTCAACTGTCATCAGTCAAAAATTCTATCTAACTGATAACTGACAGCTAATAACTGACAAGTTACTGCCGACTATTTGGTCGATCGTCCGCGACGGGCAATCTCTTTTTTACCAGGAATAAGACTGGAAGAGCAGCGAGTTGGAGCGCAACTGAAAATACAACCAGACCAGTAATTGAGCGATCGTACAGAATTCCCATCGCCAAACTTCCCAGAAACCATGATAAGCCATAGCCTGTATTAAATATCCCATAGGCGGAACCTCTTTTGTCCGCAGGCACGAGTCCGGCTACAGCGGCTTTCAAAATCGATTCCTGGGCTCCCATGCTCATACCCCATAAAGTCATTCCCAGCAATGCTCCCTGCCCGTTGCCGAAAAATACCAATGGGGCAAACAGTGAAGACAAAAGGACTGCAAAGGTCAGGGCGGAGATGCCGATGCGATCGAACAAACGCCCAAAGACTAAAGCGGCTGCTGCGTCAACTGCCATAGCCCAAGCATAGAATAGCGGAATTTGGCTGTCAGAGGCGATTGCACTCCTGTGAAAGTGAAAAGCAATTAGCGGAAAATCTGCATAGCCCGCTCCTATGAGCCCTACAGCCCTAGATCAACCCAAAATAGCCTCGGCAGACCTTCCCCTTTGATTTCAAACGCTCCTGGTTCAAAATCGCGGGGATTAGGATAAATTTGTTGAAGTACCAACAGCGCTGTCAGCCCCAAAAAAGCTGGCACAGCCAAAATCGCAAAGCCGGCCCGATAACCTAACTGGAAATAAAGCATTGCTGCGACAAGTAGTGGCCCCAGCGTGGCACCGATTTGATCGAGGGCTTCGTGGAAGCCAAAGCCAAAACCTTTGCCAACTTTGATAGCTGCGTGGGAAAGCAGCACGTCGCGGGCTGGAGTGCGAATTGCTTTGCCCGTGCGTTCAGCTATCATCAAGGTGGCGGCTGCTTGCCAGGTTCCTGTTAAAGCTAAAAGTGGTACAGCGAGTGTATTTATGAAATAAC
>DMYK01000442.1:1887-2379 GCA_003483675.1 Microcoleaceae cyanobacterium UBA11344 | reverse complement strand
CCAAAGTTCCTAAATAAGCTCCGGTAATGCTGCGCGCGCCTTCATAGGTAGCATCGGCACAGAGGCTGACAATTCCTAGGAAGAACACAAACTTTAGGGCAGATTTTTGATAAAGATCTTGATTTTATGTCATGTTAGATGTATATGCTTCTTCTGTTTTAGTAAACTTAATATAGAAGATCCACATCATTCTGCCAACTAAGAAAGACACGGGGACTGAAGTCCCCCTTAGAGCTTCCCTAGGAAGGACTAAAGTCGCTGAGTTTCCCGCATCCCGTATGAATTTTTATGAGCTGTATCTATTTTCCNNTTTCCTAAGCGAGCTAGAATGATGCCTAACTGAACTGCGATTACTCCTAGTATGGCACTGCTGGCCCAGTAAAAAGTGGCCAAGCTGTAAGAGCGATCGCGTAATAAGACATTTGTCTCTAAACCGTAAGTTGAAAAAGTAGTATAAGCTCCTAAAAATCCAGTTGTTACCATTAACCGCAC
>DMYK01000442.1:1651-1882 GCA_003483675.1 Microcoleaceae cyanobacterium UBA11344 | reverse complement strand
AACTAGGGTGATAAAAAATCCCATAGCCAAGCAACCGGTGATGTTAATGAAAAAAGTTCCGTAGGGAAAAGCGGTGCTGAAACGGCTGGCAAACCACAAGGTGATATAATAGCGAGTTAAAGCGCCGGCGACTGCACCGAAACTAATGGCGATCGGCACTCGGAAATTGGGGTCTTGTAGCATCAAAAGATTTGAGATTTTAGATTGTAGATTTATACCACAGATTGAAGC
>DMYK01000442.1:575-1586 GCA_003483675.1 Microcoleaceae cyanobacterium UBA11344 | reverse complement strand
GGTAGATACAATGTAAATAAGACTGAGGAAACAACCCGGTGGCTGCAAAAAAAATGATCTGTGGCTGGAAAATACGGCTAAAAAGCCGAGGGTTTGGTGCTGGTTGGGTAAGTCCAATGTAAACAACTATTGAATGCCGATCGAGATTATTGCTTAAATTACTACTTTGAGGAGAGTCCCGAAATGAATCAAATTAAAACTGCTGCTTTGTTAGGCTTGTTAAGTGCCCTGTTAATTACCGTTAGCTATTGGGTAATCGGCGGTACGGGAGGTGCAATTATCGGCATTGGTTTGGCCGCCGCCATGAATCTGGGTTCTTGGTTTTACTCAGATAAAATCGCTTTGGCGGCCTACGGAGCAGTGCCGGTAACTGCCAACCAAGCGCCCGGACTTTATACAATAGTGGAAAGACTGTCGCAGCGCGCTAATTTACCCATGCCGGGAGTTTACATAATCCCCACTCCGTCTGCTAACGCTTTTGCTACCGGGCGCGATCCCGAACACGCAGCGGTTGCAGTGACTGAAGGCATTATGAATATGCTGTCAGAGGAGGAACTCGAAGGGGTCATCGCCCACGAACTCACTCACATTAACAACCGCGACACGCTGACGCAAGCGGTGGCGGCAACGGTGGCGGGGGCGATTTCGTGGTTGGCGCAAATGGCGAGTTATAGTATGTGGTTTGGTGGCAGGGACGATCGCAACGGCCCGAATCCTGTAGGGTTGCTGCTGACAATTATCCTCGCACCGGTGGCTGCTTCAGTCATTCAGCTAGCCATTTCGCGCACGCGGGAGTTTTCGGCGGATGCGGGCGCAGCCCGGTTAACGGGCAATCCAAGGGCTTTAGCGAGGGCCTTGCAGCGGTTGGAAAGCGGCGCGCAGCAAATGCCTCTAAATGGTAATCCAGCTTTTGCACCGCTGTTGATTGTGAATTCGTCTGCTGGTGATTGGTTTAGAAGTCTGTTTTCCACTCATCCAACCACGGAAGCGCGGATTGAAAATTTGATGAAG
>DMYK01000442.1:0-570 GCA_003483675.1 Microcoleaceae cyanobacterium UBA11344 | reverse complement strand
TGCTAGAATGAATTCAGGCGCTAAATATCCAAATTTAGTGCGAGCATTGATTCTGGCGCTACAGATACAAAATCTACCTACAGACTGTGGATTGTTTGCAAAACGTTTGCTAATCAGGAGATAATTAAGATGACAGATCCAAATATGACCGAAGCAGAAATTGTAGATGTAACTCCCGAAACGACGGCGATCGTCAAAAAGGAGATGCCCGAAGCTACAGAAGAGGCGATCGCCGAAACAGCCGTATTATTTGAAGCCATTAAAAAACGGGCTGCGGCAGAAGTACAAGCAGCGGGGGATCTCACCCGTGAGGCTTACTTAAAAGCTGTGCAAAAAGCGCAGTTAGCCCTCGCAAAAAATAAGACGATCGCCAAAGAAAGAATGACAGATGCGGTGGGGCTGATTCAAAAGGAAGCTGAGAAAAATTGGCTAGTAGTTGATGCGATTAAAACTCGCGCGCAATCACAGGTACAAGGTGCAGGTGAAGTCAGCCGCGAGGCTTATTTGAAAGCAGTGCGCCAAGCGCGAGAAGCCGTAGAACAAAATCAGTTTATCGAACGCGATCGCATT
>DMYK01000570.1 GCA_003483675.1 Microcoleaceae cyanobacterium UBA11344 | reverse complement strand
CGGTACAACTAATTAATAATGCTGGTTTTTCTGGGATTGGGTGCGCGGTGGTTACCCTAGCTTTGATTTTGTGGTGTTCGCTACCCACGAGACATTATTGTTTTCTAGCCAGTCGTTTTGGGGTTGATTATCCAATCGATGCTCGCGGTTATACTACCTGTATCTATGTCTAGAGTACCACCTTTCTCAAGAAACTCTGGGAAAATGCGAATCCAAGCCGTCAAGCGAAGGATGGGGCTTTAAACCCAATTTTTCGGTAATAAAATCGTAGCCTGCCCGCAGGTAGCGATCGCGCGAATCAGTTGAAAAAAGCTCGATCTAGATGATAATTCTATGAAATCCAATAGCGTACTCTTCCTCAGCAATGGCCACGGCGAAGACGCGATTAGCTGTCAAATTCTCCAAGCTTTGAAAGCATCTTCCTCGGATGTCGATGTGGCGGCGATGCCGATTGTCGGTGATGGGGCTGCTTACGGGCGATCGGGCGTACCGATGATTGGGCCCACCAGTAAAATGCCCTCTGGCGGCGTTTTTTACATGAATCCCCTGTTTTTGCTCAAAGATCTTGAGGCGGGGCTGATTGCTTTGACTTGGCAGCAATTGCGGGCTGTTTGCAGGCATTCGCGCCACTGCGATTTAGTTGTGGCGACTGGGGATATTGTAGCTGCGGCGATCGCTCATTTGACCGATCGCCCCTATATAATTTTTCTGTCGGCTCATTCTAGTTATTATGAAGGTCGAGTCAATTTAGGTTTAGTCTTGTGGAAATTGCTTTCCTCGCCTCGATGTCTGGCAGTATTTACTAGAGATGCCTTGACTGCTGCTGACTTAAATCAACAGGGTTTCAAGAAAGCTCAGTTTGTCGGAACTCCTGTCATGGACAACCTAAATTATACTGGCAAAGATTTGCCATTAATCCCCGGAGTTCGGACGATCGCCCTCCTCCCCGGTTCTCGCCTCCCGGAAGCTAACCACAATCTAATTCTGCTGCTGAAATTGGTCAAAGAAATTGCGGCTGTCTCTGCTATACCCTGGCAGTTTCGCGCTGCTTTAGTGCCAAGTTTGATGCCAGAATTAGATGATATTGCCGCGCAATCTGGCTGGCAAAACCAATCGGGAAAGCTAATTCTTCAAGGCATAAAACAGTCTTTTTGTCAACAGCAATTAGCCGTTGAGGTACTTTGCTATTCCGATGCTTTTGCCGATATTTTGCAGCAATCTAGTTTAGTAATTGGCATGACAGGAACTGCTGTAGAACAAGCCGTTGGCTTGGGAAAACCTGTAATTGCCGTACCGGGAAACGGCCCATCTTTTACCTATAGATTTGCTGAAGCTCAACACAGACTTTTAGGTAATTCTGTACAGGTAATTGGCACAAAACCAGCAAATAATGATATTATTAAACAAGCTGCTTTAGCGCTAGATCGAACTTTGCAAGATGATAATTATTTAGCAAGTTGCGTGAAAAATGGCTTAGAAAGAATGGGGCGATCGGGCGCTAGCATCAAGATTGCTAATTACGTGGTCAACAATCTTTGATCTAACAGGACTTACGCAAAGCCTATGTGTCATTCTGAGCGAAGCGAAGAATCTCGCTCGATTCCCTCGAACGCAGGGCAACGCTTGCGAATGACAGAATTACCTTGAAATGCGTCCAGGAATGTCTAATTTAAAAACGCGATCGCTGTTAGATACCCGACTTCTTTAAGAAGTCGGGTATCTGTTCTGTTTTTTAGGTTGGTCTACTTATTAATTTTTTAGCAACTCAGAAACAGTTTTAAATGCGTAACCTTTCGACTGCAAAGTCTTGACAATCATGTCAGTTGCTGCTACCGTTTTAGAGCGATCGCCCCCGCCGTCATGCATCACCACAATCGAACCCGATCGCACATTGTCAATCACCCGATTTGCAATATCTTCCGCCGAGTGTGTTTTTTCATAATCTTGCGAATCCACATCCCACATAATCAGTTTTTTGTGCATTTGCGACAGCAAATAAGGCAAAACCACAAATCTCCGACCCCAAGGCGGCCGAAAACTGATACTATCCTGCTTAACGCCCAATTCCAGCAAAAGTTTGTCTGTTTTTGCAATTTCCGACAACAAAAACTCGCGGGGTTTAAACATCATATCTTTGTGAGAGTAGGAATGGTTTCCCAACTCATTTCCCCTTGCAATAATCATCGGCACGATTTCTGGATGTTTCTCAATATTGCGGCCAATTTCAAAAAAAGTTGCTTTAACTTGGTAGCGATCTAAAACATCTAAAAGCTGATTTGTATAGGGAGGATAGGGGCCGTCATCGTAGGTAATCGCCACAACTTTCTCTCGAATATCAGCGCGGTTAAAACCTAAAACATTGTGAAATTTAGTAACTCTTATCAACAGCGATACTGCGAAAAACAACGCTATTGTGACAAGGAGAAACTTTTGTAAATTTTTACCGATTCGCATAGTTGCACGCACTGGGTAAGTCCTATTGATGTCAGATTATAGCACGATCTGGGGCAGATTAGTCTTGACATTCTCCTAAGAAAAATGTTAGACTCGTAAGAGATCTTACCTACTCATAATTCGACCTTTTAGACTAGAGACAAAAAAAAGCTGTAGTTCACAAGTACGAAAGCGAACTCCATTATGATTTCACTGCCAGATATCACAATTGTCAGCCAAATTTACGAAAGTGCTAATTCACTCGTATACCGAGGCATCCTTAACAAAAATCAGCAACCTGTGATTTTGAAACTCCTCAAACAGGATTATCCGAACCCAGCCGAACTCTACCGCTATCAGCAGGAATACGAAATCACTTGCCGTCTTAATTTCAAGGGAACGATTAAAGCCTACGAACTGCGAAAATATCAGAACACACAAGTTATGTTGTTGGAGGATTTTGGCGGAGAGTCATTAAAAAATCTGCTGGAACGTCGTACATTTT
>DMYK01000294.1:222-3381 GCA_003483675.1 Microcoleaceae cyanobacterium UBA11344 | reverse complement strand
GTACGGCGGTAAAGATAATGATGCTTTACTGGGCGGTAATGGCAGCGATTTCCTCTATGCCAAAGAAGGCAACGATATTCTGACTGGCGTTGACGGCACTGCTGCTAACCCAGGGCGGGGCGAAATCGATACCCTGATTGGCGCTGAAGGCAATGATACTTTCTTGCTGGGAAATGCCACCAAGTTCTATTACAGCGATGGTGTCGATACCGCCACTGGCGCAGGCGATTACGCTTTGATTGTGGGCTTTAACCCGATCGAAGATATCATCCAACTTCAAGGTGCATCTAGCACTTACCTGTTAGGTGATTCTCCGACAGGGTTGCCGGCTGGTACCGCTATTTTCAAGAAGACTGCGGGATCGGATGAGTTAATTGCGATCGTCCAATCAGTTTCTTTCCTGGGTGTTGATAGCAAGTCTTTGCGCTTCGTCTAAGGGTACAACCAATAGTCCGGCTGGGGTTTCAACCCCAGCCTCAAAGCGAAAGTCCTCTGAAAGAGGACTAATGAGTTGAGCATTCTTCTCTTCAGTCCTCTTGAGAGGACTTTCGCTATTAGACAGGGGTTTTAACCCCTGTCGGACTCGCGGGCTCACTAACTAACGGATTTTGGCGGCTGACAGCTTCAGTTGACACCAATGGGCATCGCGGCCTCGTATTCAGGACTCAAAATCCCATGATCAAAATCAGAAAATAGGTGTACAATGTTTTTATAGTCATTTTGACCCCAATTCCTAAAAGGTAAAAAAGACTAAGCGCGGACGTAATTCAGCGGTAGAATGCCAGCTTCCCATGCTGGACGTGGTGGGTTCGAGTCCCATCGTCCGCTTTAACTCAAAAAAAACCAAACCCCTTGAAAAGTCAAGGGGTTTGGCGTTTCTAGGGTTTTGTATCTAAGGTAGCGCGGGATGCTTTTGGAGACAAACACAGGGTTTTTGACGGCTAATTGGAGACAAAATTGGAGACAATACAGACGCATACTGAGACAGTATCAAAGCGGGCGTAAATGCTCCAAAATCTTGTTGTCCAAATACACAGAATTAATCACATTTTCTGAAGTATCGCACCACTTAGCGACAACCGCACTCGGTATGCCTTTGCCAACCTGTTCGCTAATAAAAGTATCCCGACAAGAATAGGGAGTAGTGGTTTTGCGATCGTCTTCTTCAAACTCGCGACTTTTCTCAGTAATTGGATCGACCAATTTATGCCACACTCGCGTAGTGAAATTAGTGTAATTAATCGCCCCACCTTTTTTGGGCGATGGAAAAACCAGTTTACTTTTGTCTGTCAAGTTTTCCGGCTCAAGCTTTCTTAAAAACCCGCTTAATTCCTGATTGCAAGGGAATTTACGGCACTTATTATTTTTGCTACCATCAACCCTAGTTTCCGTCCCGCCCAGATGCTGTACACTGCCGTTAAACACAATATGAGAAAAGTCGGGGGCAATATCGCCCCATCTCAAGCCAACAGCCTCAGAGGGACGACATCCAGTCAAGAGCCAAAATTGTACCAAAGGGTAATAGAAGGAAAATTTTTGCCCCGAATAGCCCCTGCCGTTCCAATTTCCCCTGTGGTTCTTGAAAACCTCTAATACCAGTGCTTTTTCTTTGGTATTGAAAGCATTAGGTTCGGGGTCACTTTCCCACTTATGTTTTGGTAAGTCCGCTGCCATTCCCTTGAATGGGGAGACGGGCAACCCGCTGATGATTTTAAATTTAATCCCCCATTCAACCGCTGCATTTAAGTGGGTCAAGATTCGCTTAGTCATGCTGTTAGTAGTGTCGCCAAGCAGCCATGTGCGTACTTGCAAAGCATCATCCTCAGACAAATATTGGTAGGGACAGCGGTCAATATAAGCCTGAATACTCGTAACTAAATAGTGAAAAGTTGTTGACTTGAGAACGGGTTTTTTGAATTCTAAATATCTCTCAAATAACTTGGTTAAAGTCAGTTCAGATTTGGGTTTAATCGTCTCAATAACAGTCAAGTGAATTTGCGGTTTGTACTTTTTGAGGGTAGAGTCAAAACGCTCGAACTTGATATCAGATTCAATCAGTTGGGCTTTAGCTTGTGCCAGTTCCCAGTTTTCAGGGGTGTCAGATAGGTTTAGGTACAGGTACTTGCGATCGCCCCCGCAAATCTGCCTAGGCAACTGTAAACGCAACCTGCCACTGCGAGTCTGGACAACTACCGATCCTTTCTTGGCTCTACTAGACGTATCGGTCATGGTAAAATTCCAAAAGCGACAGGACAAGGCTAGCACTTTGGAGACAATTTGGAGACAAAATCCAGCCCCCCGTGGTTGTGTCGATCGCTAAAACACCCACAAATAGTCTATGGGCTGGGCGGGCACGCACCGTCCACCGCCTACAAAATCCTCGTTTTCTTGAGAATGAAAGAGCCCTACCTCTGCTGGGACGAAAATTTGTATAGTAGCAATTGCCGAAGTTTAAAGGTTTTCAAATATGATTGATGTTGGTTCTTTAGTCCGATCGCCCAAAAACGATTTGGGAGTCGGAAAAGTGGTTGAAGTATCCCGTACCGATGCCCTAATTGAATATTTTTGCTCAGTAAAAAACCGCCTTCACAAAACAGTACCCCTAAATTTGCTGCAAGAAGCCAGACTTCAGCGCCAAACCCGATGCTACCTCTGGAGCACCACCCAAGAGCGCTGGATCATTGGTCGGATTTATGACTGGGATGAAGATAAAATGCTGTACGAAATTGACCTTCCTGATAGTCAAAGTATACAGGCTGATGAAACGGAAATTTACGTTCGCTGCAATATCCCGATCGCCGATCCGATCGAGATTTTAGCAGTCAAAGGTCACGAAACACCCTATTTTCACGATCGCCGATTAGCATTCGTTCAATCTGCGATCGCCCAGCGGGCCGTCAGCCACGGTATGACAGGTTTAATTTCTGCTAACATCGAGCTTTATCCGCACCAAGTTGAAGTCGTGCGGCGTGTCCTAGAAGACCCAATTGGACGCTATTTATTAGCAGACGAAGTTGGTTTGGGGAAAACCGTAGAAGCTGGAACAATTCTTCGTCAATATCTCTTAGATGAACCCAACGGGCGCGCGGTGGTTATCGTCCAGAAATACCTGCTAGAACAGTGGCGCGATGAGTTAGAAAATAAATTCTATTTGTCTCA
>DMYK01000294.1:0-179 GCA_003483675.1 Microcoleaceae cyanobacterium UBA11344 | reverse complement strand
GATTTTCTGATTGTGGATGAAGCCCATCATGTCGCTGCAATGGCTAATTCGGGCGATCGCGGTCAGAAACAATGCTTTGAAATCTGCCAAACTCTAGCTCACAAAAGCAAGAATTTATTGCTATTATCGGGGATGTCTGCGATCGGTCACGAGCAGGATTTTCTGACAATGCTGCACTT
>DMYK01000103.1 GCA_003483675.1 Microcoleaceae cyanobacterium UBA11344 | reverse complement strand
ATTTATGTTGATGTTGTCAAGTCGCCGGAATTGCTGGATATTCAAAAAGATTTAATGAGTTTTGTAGGGGAAAATTTGGGAATTGGCGATCGAGTTTCTCAGCCTCGGCCTTTTGTGCCGCACATGACTGTAGGGTTTCGCGATTTGAGCAAGCAAAATTTTGAGGCTGCTTGGTTGGAGTTCAAAGGGCGATCGATCTTTTTTGAGTTTACTGCTTCGGAGTTGATTTTATTGATTCATGATGGTAGTCAGTGGAATGTTGGTACTGAGTTTCTGTTTGCTGGGAGTTAGATTTAGGTCGATCGCACTTTGGGAAATAAAAGGGCGATCGCACGAGCGAAATTTCAGACTATCTGGTATAATCAGGAAGGTAGCTCTAATAATTTTCAATAGCGATGAACTATGAAAACTCAAGAACTTCGCCAGAACCTTAAGCAATCGATAGATAGCTTATCTCCTGAACGGCTGCTCGTTGTGGCTGATTTTTTAGCTTATTTAGCAGAACGTGAAAGCAATGAAGCTACGAACGAATTATTGAAAATTCCCGGTTTTCTGGAAGCTTTTAATAAAGCCCAAAAAGCTCTAGCAGCAGGTAAGGTGACGACCGTTGAGCAACTCAAACGAAAATACTGATGATGAGGCTCAAAGTAGTGTTACAATAATCAACTAAGTAAAAGTGTAAGTTAAGATAGCCTATGTTGACTATTGAACAGATAGAAAATGCGATTCTCCAACTTCCGCCCAACAAGATTGGAGAGTTGTTAGAGTGGTTGCTAAATTTGGATTACCAACGATGGGATGTTCAGTTAGATCAAGATATTGCTGAGGGGAAACTGGATGCTTTAGCAGCAGAGGCGATCGCAGATTTTGAGAGTGGTAACTATCGAGAGATTTAATGCACTATACTACTCGAAAGTTTTGGGATTGTTACAATGCTTTGCCATCAACTGTACAGGCTACAGCAGATCAATGTTATGAGTTGCTGAAGGCTGATCCGTCTCATCCTTCTCTGCATTTTAAGAAGGTTGGTAACTATTGGTCTGTCAGGGCTGGACAAGCTTATCGGGCGTTGGGTGTCGAAATGAAAACAGGTATTTTGTGGTTTTGGATTGGTACGCACGCAGAGTACGATCGGCTGATTGGTAAATAATGCTGAGTTACGGAAGTCATAACCAGAAATTGTTATATAATACTAAAGTTGCTATAATTTATTGATAATCCCACAGACTAGGAGATTAAGATGCAAGTCAAAGATATGACAGTTGAGCAACTGCGAGACTTGATTCGACATACCGTTGAACAGTGCTTAGAAGAATATTTTGGCGATCCTGATGCAGGTTTAGAAGTTAAGGAAGAAGTCAAGCTGAAATTGTTAGAGTCAATGAAGCGGAAACAAGCAGGAGAAAATAGCATCGAACCTGGGGAAGTTTATCAAAAAATCGGCATGAAATCGTAATGAGCTATTTGGTTGAGTTGACATCAGAAGCTCTGGTTAACCAAGAAAGATTGACTCAGGCTGTGCAGAATCGTATAGGTGATAAAATCAATTGGTTGGCTGAAAATTTTGAACAAATTACTCCTATGCCGTTGTCGGCTAATCTGGCTGGTTTCTTTAAGTTAAGAGTGGGTGATTATCGGGTGATTTATTCTTTTGATGAGGATTTAAGGGTGATTACTATTCACCAGATTGGACACCGGAGAGAAATTTATGATTAACCGAAGAGCGATCGCGCTTTAGGAATAAAAGGGCGATCGCATTTCCTCACTGCTGAAAAAAGACAAGTTGCGATCGCCTACCTGATGACTTAAAATAGAAGAGACATAGAGCTGCGTGGTCAAAATGGACAGAATCTCCGTCAACCCTCAAATTCACTTCGATAAGCCTTGCATAGTGGGTACGCGCATTACTGTACAGAGCGTTCTCGAATTACTAAATGAAGGGCTTTCTTTTGCAGAAATTATCCAAGATTACTATCCCGANNGATGATATTCGGGCGTGCTTGCGTTATGCGATCGCACTGGTGGCGGCGGAAGATGTGCATTTGGCATTAGCTTAAATTATGAAATTTCTGATAGATCAAGATGTGTATGCTGTAATTGCTATAATGACAATCAGCCCAAAAATCTTAATGCAGAGTCTATGTCTACTTACAGCACGGTACTGACTCAGGTTCTAAAACTTGCACCAGATGAGCAAATGCGACTCATCTCTGAATTGTTTGCACATATTCGTCAACGAGTGATTCCTAAGCCCAATCGCAGTATTTTAGAATTAGAAGGGTTGGGTAAGGAAATTTGGCATGGGATTGATGCTCAAGAATATGTCGATCGGGAAAGAGATTCATGGAATGGATAGCTCAGTTACAGGGAAAAGTCGTCGGATTAGACACCGCGCCTTTGATTTACTTCAATGAAGCCTCTATGCACTATGCTGTTGGGAGGACTAAGACACACGCTCCTTAAAACTCATCTTCCCTAAAGTCATTCATACTGTACTTGCCAGAACTAACTATTTTAGCTTTTAATCGATAAATTATAGAATCAATTAGATCCAAAATATAATTTTTATCGTTATATTTGCCAATTGGTAATCGCTCTAACTCTTGATTTAAAACTTTTATTACACCCTTTATATAACCTGGATGACCGCCGCTATGTATTGGAAGACGTTGACCAGTTTCTTGATAAGTTAAAGAACGATACTCTTCGTCTCTAGGTAAGTAAATTTCATTCTGTTGATCGTTAATATCATAACCTGCTTGTGTAAGTAATCCGTGATTATTTAAAGATTTGGGAATGACATGATGAGGCCGGTATCCACTTTTAGTACCAGTGTACTTAGAGGATGTTCCTGGAACATCAATACCTCTTTCAAACCTTTTTGGATTTCCTAGCTTTTCTGCAATAAATCGCACAAAATCCTGATCATCATCAGGTTTTTGAGCACATATTAAAGCGATCATCTGGGGTCCATCTAAGGTAAAAGTGACGCTTTTTCCCAGATTATTGGTTATACTTAAATCTTGGCCATTCCACTCTACTAAACAGTCGCCACGTATGCCTAGCTTTTCAGCTTGAGGAGAGCCTGCTGGAATACGTAATCGCCGTTGAAACTTGGTCATATTTTTTAATTCCTGCTAGATATGAAAAGCTGTTCATCTGAAAAAGCTTAATTGACTGCCAAAGTCAATCAAATAAGACCAAGGGTTCTGAGTATCATCTCAAAAAGAATTTCCATTTCTTCTTGTGACAATATTTCCTCAATTAACTTGCCAGGTGAATTCCTAATTTTTTCTATAATCTGAGCTTCTATTGAGATGGTTGATTTTGATTCAACATACTTTTCTAAATCTTTCCCATACTTTTTTACAACTTTATCGGTTGTTGAACCAGAAATTTCTTTTGGAGTTGGAGGATCTGGTGTGGGAGGATCTTGAGTTCTATTTAAACTTCTCCACCAGGAGCCGTCTCCCAACCACAAATCCATAAGTGCTAAAATTAGCAGAGTCAACCCCCAACCAGTAACAAAAAGCCACTTGTAGAATTTCCAAATAACCAAGAGTATTTTACCTATAACCGAAAGTATTTTCTCTATAATTTCCATAAAATTATGCCAAAATAAAACTTGTTTTGTAGAATAATTTTCTCTGTGTACATTTTTACCCTGGTTATAGCCAAACTTCACCACAAGCGGATAAGTAGATCGCAAATTCCAGAAATATCGATCGGCCCGGATGTAGCCCGATCGACTCCAGCGCCGGCAACCTCTACCCCAAAAATCATACAACGACCCCATTTCCCCATCGCCCACCCACTCGCGTTAGAAAATGTTATATAATGTTATCTAAAAAGTTATAAAAAATAAGTTATAATCAGGAAAAGTTACCCCAAACGCGATCTATGGAGCTTAAGGAAGTCTTAAGATTTGCCGATGAAAAAGTTTTTTCCAACACAGGGAAGCACTTAGACGACCTGCAAGAAGCTATTTTAAAAGAAGTCCTCCAAGGTCGCAAATATGCAGCAAAAGTAGCGCAAGACCGTGATTGTACTGAAGGTTATGTTAGGGTTGCCGCTTCTGAGTTATGGAAGATCCTATCAGATGTCTTCGGCGAAGACGTTAGCAAAGTAAATGTTAGAGCAATACTAGAGAGAGCGAGATTTTACACTAATTTTTCATCATCTATCGTTAGCGATAATATAACTGTTAAAAACGTCAATATTTGTCAAGAAAGGGCGAGAAGTCCAACAGAACCCCAAAACCCCCAACAAACCTCAACCCAACTCCACATCGACTTAGACGACGCACCCGAAATATTCACCTTTTTCGATCGCACTTCCGAACTCTCCACCCTCGAAAACTGGATAACGGGCGATAATCGCACACGCCTCATCGCACTCCTCGGAATCAGCGGAATCGGCAAAACAACCCTCTCCCTCCGCCTAATCAACCAAATCAAAACCCAATTCGATTACGTCATCTATCGCAGCCTCCGCTTTTCCCCAACCCTAGAAACAACCCTCACCAACCTGCTACAAATCTTCTCCCAAACATCAGAAATTCCCCAAAACATCGAAACCAAAATTTCCCAAATCCTCGATTACCTGCGAAAATACCGATGTCTGATTGTCCTCGATGACGTGCAAATGCTTTTCACCAGCCGACAACTCGCAGGACAATATAAAACTGGATATGAAGATTATCAGTTATTTTTTAAACTAATTGCCGAAGTTTGTCATCAAAGTTGTTTGATATTGAATAGTTGGGAAAAACCCAGAGAAATTGCTCTCTTATCAAAAGAGTATCGTCCCGTGCGATGTTTTGAATTGGGAAGTTTGGGAGAAGCTGCTAAAGAGATTTTGAGAGAACAAAAGTTATCCGATGAGGAAACATGGTCAACTTTGATTGATATTTATCAAGGGAATCCTCTGTGGTTGGAGTTGACTGCAACGCTGATTCGAGAGTTATTTGGGGGAAGAGTTTCGGAGTTTTTGCAGTGCGAAATGCCGATTTTAGATGAAGGGTTGCAATTTCAATTATCTCAACCTTTTGGGCGTTTGACTGCGGCAGAGTTGGCGGTGATGGTTCACCTGGCTAATCTACCTGAACCTGTTGCTGTGTCTCATTTTTTTAACAAAATACCGTTTTCGCCGTCTGAAATAGTTAATGCAGTGCGATATCTTGGAAGTCGGTTTTTATTGGATACAATCGAACAGGAAAAGATAACTTTGTT
>DMYK01000601.1:12190-13003 GCA_003483675.1 Microcoleaceae cyanobacterium UBA11344 | reverse complement strand
GCTACAGACATCCAGAAAGATGTGAGCGGGAATGTAGAACTAATTCGGGCTGCGGGAGCCTTTTACAGCGTATTTGAGGACGTTAACAAACCCGAAATTAAGACATTTGTCGGTTCTGCCCTGTACCGCCACCCAAGCTTGAAGGCGATCGCGTGGCTGCCCCGCGTTTCTGATTCTCAGGAATTCCTGACAGATGAAATGGATTTAGGTTTAGATTTGACTCCCAATCGGCTAGCTTTAGAACAAGCAACAAAAAGACATGAAATTACCGCTACTGACCGCCAAATATTGCCAGCACAAAATCTAGCCAGCGTCTTTGTATTCCTATCAATTTTTAGTCCGAAAGATTCTGGCAATACCGTTGCCTTGTCGCCAAATTTATCGGCTTTGGAACCAGAAAAATTAAAAGGTTTTACAATCGGGGTTTTCCTGATTGATCCTATGATTAAATCGGCGGTTCAGTCAACTCAACTCAACTTTGTTAATGTGTATCTTCAAGATGCTATGGCTCCTGAAGAACAAAGATTCCTCGCCTTTTCCGAATCGAAGACAAAAAGGATAATCACGGACGAAAATATTACAAATACACTCAAAATTGGCAAAAAAATTAACTGCCCAGACGGCAGTAGTTGCACTCGCATTCTCAATCTTGAAAACCGCCGGTGGTTGCTGCGATTTCTGGTAACGCCGGAGTACATTAATCCTCAAAGATTTTGGCGTTCTTTGAGTGTTTTAACTTTTGGTATTGTCTTAACTATGGCAGCGACAGGTTACTTATTGAGTTTGCTAAATTATACCGATCGCATCGAAAAA
>DMYK01000601.1:10078-12078 GCA_003483675.1 Microcoleaceae cyanobacterium UBA11344 | reverse complement strand
AACAATCCGATTAATTTTATTTACGGCAATATCCACCACGCCAGTGAATATGCTAGGGATTTGTTAGAGTTAGTACAACTTTATCAAAAATACGATCTCAATCCCCGCTCAGAAATTGCCGAGTATCTGGAAAATATTGATTTTCACTTTGTCAGCGACGATCTGCCGAAGGTGCTGTCTTCGATGAAAATTGGGGCCGATCGCATTCTGCAACTTGTGAAATCTTTCCGCAATTTCTCTCGCTTAGATGAGGGGAAAATGAAACCAGTCAACATTCATGAAGGCCTAGACAGCACGCTATTAATTCTGCAAATTCGGCTAAAAGCTCAACCAGATAGCCCGCTGATTCAGGTGGTTAAAAATTATGGCAATTTGCCTTTGGTTGAGTGCTATGCGGGAGAATTAAATCAGGTGTTTATGAATATTCTTGCCAATGCGATCGATGTGATTGAGAGTTACAACCTCGAACGCGGTTATCAGGAAGCTATAACTAATCCGTGCGCGATCGCAATTACCACAGAATATTCGACACCCAACAGGATAACAGTGCGGATCGCGGACGGACCAGGCATGGCAGAGAATGTCAAACAGCGACTATTTGACCCGTTTTTTACTACCAAACCAGTAGGAAAAGGCACGGGATTGGGATTGTCAATCAGTGATCAGATTGTGGTAGAAAAGCACAAGGGTTTCTTGCGCTGCGAGTCTGCGCCTGGAAAAGGAACGGAATTCTCGATCGAGATTCCGCTGCGCCAGGAAGTTAGGCAAATTGCATCGTTGGTTTCGCTGCAAAGATCAGAAGTAGCTTGAGCCTGATATCTGGGTATTGTTTCTGTTAGAGTCCCGACTTATTTAAGAATAAGAAGTCGGGGCGTCTTCTATTTTTCAAATAATTCAAGATTCAACAGACGCAATATCTAGCATCTGTCGATCACTTTGAAAGTTGTTTCCCGGAGGTGGCATAGCCTGTGCAATATGAGGCTGCTTTGATATTTGAGGCTGCCCTAATTTACCTAAATTCGCGTTGCTCATGGGATTTCGCCAAATCAAAAGTACACTAACTCGGTCAATTTACCAAAGTTTATTGTCAGCTTCATTATGTCACATCAGTCCCTAACCAGCAAATTTTGGCGATCGGGGAGGCAATATACTTCTTTTCAAGAAATAACTCCTATACACACAGCGAAAAACCGTATAATATAGAAGATCAGATTTAAAACTGAAACACGAGTAGCGAATGTGGAACTATCTTCTAGAGTAGAATATGCCCTGTTAGCCCTTTTGGAACTTGCAACTCCCTACCGGAAGGACTCGCCCCTAACGGTGAACGAGATTGCTGCTTTTCAAGAGATACCGGAGCGCTATCTCGACCAAATTCTTAACGTACTGCGGCGTGCGGGCCTCGTCCAGAGTCTGCGCGGTGCTAAAGGCGGTTATTTGTTAGCGAAACAGCCTGGGCAAATAAATTTGCTAGAAGTAGTTGTCGCCATCCAAGGTGACAGCAGTCGCAAGGACCAAAAAGTTTCGGAATCTGAAACAATAGAAAAGACTGTGGTGCTAGAAATTTGGGAGGAAGTTAGACACACATCTTTGAGTGTTTTGGAAAAATACACTTTGCAGGATTTGTGCCAACAGCGGGACGATCGCAAACAAGTAGATCCCATGTACTACATTTAAGTGGAGAGAAATTCAACCATGAAAATTGCTAAGGATGTTACAGAAATAATTGGCAGAACTCCTTTAGTTCAGCTCAATAAAATTCCTCAATCCGAAGGAGTAGTTGCTCAAATTGTGGTAAAATTGGAAGGGATGAATCCGGCGGCTTCGGTGAAAGATCGCATCGGGGCGAGCATGATTCAGGCGGCAGAAGCAGCGGGATTAATTGAACCGGGGAAAACTATTTTAGTTGAACCGACTTCGGGCAATACTGGAATTGCTTTGGCAATGGTGGCGGCGGCTAAGGGTTACAAATTGATTTTGACCATGCCGGATACGATGAG
>DMYK01000601.1:4228-9967 GCA_003483675.1 Microcoleaceae cyanobacterium UBA11344 | reverse complement strand
CAGTTTCGCAACCCCGCTAATCCGAAAATTCACCGGGAAACCACGGCGGAGGAAATTTGGGAAGATACAGACGGTAAAATAGATTTTTTAGTGGCTGGAGTTGGCACCGGCGGTACGATTACTGGAATTGCTGAGGTAATTAAACAACGCAAGCCGAGTTTTAGGGCGATCGCAGTTGAACCGGCAAACAGCCCCGTGCTTTCTGGAGGCAAATCTGGTGCTCACAAAATTCAAGGAATCGGTGCAGGATTCATCCCGGAAGTGTTGAAAACAGAGTTAATTGATGAAGTAATTGCAGTTAGCGATGAAGATGCGATCGGCTACAGTCGCCGGCTAGCCAGAGAAGAAGGATTGCTGTCGGGAATCTCCACAGGTGCGGCTTTGTTTGCCGCAATTCAAGTCGGCAAGCGTCCCGAAAATGCTGGAAAATTGATAGTTTTTGTGCAGCCTTCTTTTGGAGAACGCTACCTCAGTACAGCGCTGTTCAAAGATTTAGAATTGCCGACCGTTAGCGAACTATAAGCATTAATTAGCGATTAAGAGGACACTCAAGCGTGCCTATTAGACATCTCCCATAATTATTGTGGAACAGGCATCCTGCCTGTTCTTGACAAGCTTTTTAGGAGATGTCTATTGGTGTCAACTTAAGCTCAAACCTAGTCACAGATTGCTGTTTGACTATTAAGGCCCGATCCCCCCGGCGCCCCCCTTAAAAAGGGGGGAACCGGAATCTTCTCAAAGTCCCCCAACAATCAGGGGGATTTAGGGGGATCTAGACTCGGCTATAAACGAGAGATACAAAGGTTTTTAGGCGATTGTTGACACCAATGGGCGGGGTACTACCCCTACTTTTCAGACTTGATACAACTTCCAACTCGCCATCGCCAACATTCCGTAAATCACAAACTTAAGCGGGCGTTGAGGCATAATTTGGCAGAATTTAGCACCTACTAAAACTCCCGGCACCGAACCCAACCAAATCGGCCATACCAAACTCCAGTCTACTGTTCCGAGGCTGAGGTGTCCCAGAGAGGTAAACATCAACAAAATTGCCGCCTGCGAAATATCTGTACCCACCAATTTTGAAGAATCCAGGCGGAAAAAAGTAATCAGCAGCAATGCAAACATCGAACCGGAAGACACGCTAGTGATTCCCACTATGCAGCCTAAAATTGCTCCCGCGCTCACCGTAAAAATGCGACCAGAATTAGTATTTAAGTCCCACTCTGGCGGCTGTGGTAAATTCAAATTCGGGACAAATATCTTGAGCAATAATTGGGTCATTGCTAACACTACAACTAGGGCGATCGCCGCTCCGATCAAACGCAGCAATATGCAATCTAAGTTCTGATTTCCGCTGTACTTGATGCATTGTAAAATCCACACCCCACCCAGGGAACCGGGTACGCTCCCCAAAGCCAACCACTTAACTACTTGCAAGTCAAGGGTTTGCTGTTGCAAGTGTTTGAAGCCGCCAACAACTTTCATCAATGTGGCGGCTACGACATCGGAACTAACAGCAATTGATGCCGGAACTTGAAAGAAAAAAATTAACATGGGGGTAATGAGTGACGCTCCTCCTACTCCGGTTAAACCTACGATAATTCCCACGAAAAAGCTGAGAAACGATAGTAATAAGTAGTTCACGGTTAGGCCCAAAAACTGTGTATTTAAGCGTAGAAAACCAACCAATCGATAATTTTGGTGGATGCTAAAACACAGCAACACAGGCAAGATGTAACTTGCATTTCAATCTTTTGCAGCCAGATATTATGCTGGTGAACGCTTGCATTATTCAAGGTTTACCGCTCTAATAATCTAGGTCAATTTAAGCAACTGCAAATAGATATTTTTCTATCAATTCACCGTCGTTAATTTACAGTGTAAAAGCTCCCTGATTTTATTATATACCTGTGTTACTGGTTGAAAAACCCCTCGATTGATTTATGGGGTTTATATTCTGCCTTCTACCTTTTACCTGGGAGTGACGAGCATCATAGGTAAAACAGAGCTCAGGTTAATCGACTCCTTGCTGGAAAATAGGTCGGGAGTATCGAGAACATTAAAATGAATCAATGCCACAATCACAATAGTGAAGGCGGTTGATGAGACTAAACCCGTAAATAACTCTTTTTTGAGGTTTTTTTCCTTGGGTTTGTCTGTAAAAACCTCTACACTCCCTAGCTGCATCAACAGAATTCCAGCAATATTGGACAGCCAGTAGCCGACAATTGAGCAAGGAAATAGTAAATCTGGGGAAAGTAAGCTACAGATATACCCAAAGGCATAAGCAATGGGCAGATTGAAAAATAAATCGTTCCACCAACATAGTGGTGATAGCAAATATCCAATTACTAGAAGCAATCCGCCTCTGAGTTTTTTCAACCAGCCTTTTTTCAAGCCGTCTCCCTTAGCTTCGGGTAACTTCTCGCTTGCTGACTGTGCTGAAATCTGGGACTCTTCACTGACTTTTTTAGCATTTTTCACGTCAAAATTTTCATAACTCGATCGATCTACCGTAGTTTATCATTAAAACCGAGAATATNNGTAACTCGATCGAGTTACTGGACTTTCTCGAAATCGAGGAAAGTTTAGGTATTTACACTCAATAATAGCCGTTGTCTGTTAACTGCTGTGCGCTTAATCGGGGATGGGAACAGTGACTGAACCCTGGGCTGAGGCCAAAATCACATAAATTACTCCTATTCCCAATAAGCTGAGGGCCAAACTGAAAAATAAGATCATGCCGTCTGGTGGCTCGTAGGTATCGTGGTCAATTTGGTGGCGAACGGTGAAGTAGTGCTTGGTTGAGATTAAGACTGTCGCCAAACCTACTAGAGAGAAGATTAAGCCCAATTTCCACCCCATCGTGTGACGGTGCTGTAGGGGGAGTTGGACAACGCGCAGTCGGACGATGACGACGCCAAAACCCATAAGTGCGATCGCAGCCCGCATCCATGCTAAAAAAGTGCGTTCATTGGCAGAAAGATCGATCGCCCGCGACAGATTTTGCTGTTTTAGTTTCTCCTCATCTACTGTCATCGGTGCCCACTATCTAGCCTTTTTTTGGTAAATCAGGTGCGTCGCCCTGGAAAATTTGGCAGTTCAATTTAACAGGTTGTAGCAACGCACCCTACAAATCAACTTTTATATGAAAACGCACCATTATTCTGCTGTCATCAAACCAAATGAACTGGTCGGAACTGTGAATATATAATAAATTACTCCCGCCCCCAGGATGGCGATCGCGAGGCTAAACAGAATTACCCAGCGATCGGTAGGTTCATAGGTATCATAATCGATATCGTGGCGGACACCGAAGTAGTGCTTAGTTGAGAATAGCACCGTCAGCAAACCCACTGCCGAAAAAAGCAAACCCAACTTCCAGCCATTACCGGGAGTTGGCAGCATAGGAGGATGGAAGGCGCGAAGGCGCACGATAACTACGCCAAAACCCATCAGCGATATTGCTGTCCGCATCCATGCTAAATAAGTGCGCTCGTTTGCCAAGTGATCCCGCACCCGCGACGGATTTGGTCGCTGAGTCTTTTCTGTATTTACTTTTGTGGATTTGAACTTTAATAGCATGGATAAACCTTTTAATCGTAACTGCAAATATAGCAACCCTCGTATCATTTGTGCATTTCTTACTCCCTCCCCTTAATAAGGGGAGGGTTGGGGTGGGGTAAAAAACTTTACTACTCGTGCAAGGACTGCTATATAAAGGGAAACCGATATATTTCGCTTTCCCAATTATCAGCCCTGATAGCGCTACCTGACATTTTTTTGGGTTGTACCTGTGTTTACACAGCCGATCGCATTACAACTTCACCAAAACTAATCATTCTCCTCCGTCGGTGCATTGGGAACTTGCGTATTAATATACGCCTGAGTCACATCAGGAACAAACCAGTTAACTTCCCCTGGCTTGAAAACTTTAGCAGTAGGAACATTGAACTCAACAGTCGCCGTTTCGGGATTAGTTGTTACTACTAACTGAGTTCCGTCAACTATCTTGAGGGCCACACCCCCAGTCAATTCTTGGCCTTGTTTACTGGCAGAATTTAACTCTGTTAATTTGACATCGCTGGGCAGATAAACTCCATCGCAATCCCATTTATTTTCTGTTGTCTGGCCGTCAGCTAGAAAATAAAGGTCATTCTCGTAGGAGTTAGCGGATTTTTTACGTTTCGGGCCGTAGACAGCCAGGGTTTTTCCTGTCTCATTGCGGCACTGACCCCAGGGTTTTCCCGTTTCTAAAGTGTATTTTTGAAACTCCAATTGAGCGATTTTTTGCTGAAGTTCCTCTGGGGTGTAATTCTGATTTGATTCGGTGGATTTTTTGGCCTCTAATAGAGTGTTAAGAGTTTGAGTGACCTCTAGGTAGTCGGGATTGCTTGTGTATTTAGGCTTGTCTGAACCAGCCAGAGAGGCGGGAGCAAAAACTAAATTTGCCGCCATGACTAAAACTACTAAAACTATTTTCAATAATCTCAGAATTTTTCTCCTTTGGTAGGTGCTTTTGTGATTGTCCTATTGCCTGATTCTAGTAATGTTAATTTTGAGGCAAAATCAGACGTAAAATTACGATCTATATCATCATTTTTGTCACTTGTGTCAAGTATAATTCCATGATTATAAAAATATTTATTGCCAAATTTTGTTGACAATTTGAAAAACAACATCTATCTTTAGGGGGAGAGTGGCAGTAAGCGATAAGTACCGCTTTCTATCAGAATGAATAGTCCCAAACCAATCAAGATAAAAGGGACGATCGCCTGAGTATAGCGAGTTAAAATGTTGGCGATCGCCCTTTGGCTAGTTAGTCGATAAGCCACATAGCACCAAACTGCGATCGACAAAAAGAACACCACCAGAATTACCACCAAACTCCGTAAGTTGCTGCTAGCAAACAACGGTAAATAAATGCCGATATTGTCCCCACCATTGGCAATGGTAACAGCAGCAACATTAAAAACTTGGGGGTTTAAAAGATTGGCTAGTTTTGATAGTAAAGATGAATTAGATTCGCGGTTAAATTCACCGGATACGGCTTGTACTTCATCGGGATCTTTGTCTTTATTTACTAAATGGCTGATGCCGATCGCGATCGGAACAAAACCCAGCAAACCGATAATAGCTTTTGGCACGATTAAGCCGCCAAAGAAACCGGGTAAACTCGCCACAATCAGCGCTGTAAACCCCAGATACTGACCGACAACAATATGCCGGGGCCGGAAATTAGCATTTACCTGGGCGAAGAACAGCATCAAAATCACAATGTCATCAATGTTGGTGGCGGCAAAAGATGTAACTCCGGCAATAATCGCTGCTGCAAACCAACTCATAACGCTGCACCTTTAATTTTATTCAACTTTAGGTTCGCCTCCGTTATTTCTGCTGAGAGTTATCAAACATAAACAGCAAGAAACTAAAGTTATTATACTTAAAGTTGGACTTGCCAGAGTGCCACTTTGCACCAGAATCGCAACTCCCAATCCAATCAAGACAAAAGGAACGAGATGATTGCCGTAGCGAGTCAGAGAATCGGCGATCGCCCTCATCTGAATTAACCGATAAGCAGCATAGCACCAAACGCCAACCAGCGTAAAGAATACGCCGAGAATCACCACCAGATTCTCCAAGGTACTGCTAGCAAACAGTGGCACGTAGATGCTGATATTGTCGCTGCCATTAGCCACCGTCACCGCTGCCACGCTGTAAGTTTGGGGAGACAGA
>DMYK01000601.1:1888-4175 GCA_003483675.1 Microcoleaceae cyanobacterium UBA11344 | reverse complement strand
ATGCCAATTGCGATCGGCAAAATACCAAGCATTCCAATCCATTCTGGGGGAAAGATTAAGCGACCAAAAAAACCGGGAAGGCTAGCAAAAACCAGTGCAGCAAATCCTAAATACTGACCAGCAATAATGTGCCGTTGCCGGAATGCAGCATTTACCTGCGAGAAAAATAGCAGCAGGATGACAATATCGTCTAGGTTAGTAGCTGTAAAAGCCGTGATTCCAGTGGAAATTGCTGTTACTAATTCGTTCATTTCTCTTTCTCCTCATAATTTTTTATTTGGTTGTACTCGCTGGGAGCGTATCTTCGGAACGGGCCGGAGAGCCCGTTCCACAAAAATTAAATTTTCTTGTGGGGTGGGCTTCTAGCCCGCCCTTGAAATTAGTAGCGGTAAGGTGCGCATTGCGCACCCTACAAGTATTCCTATCCTAGTAAGGTGCGCATTGCGCACCCTACAAGTAGTCCTATCCTAGTAAGGTGCGCATTGCGCACCCTACAAGTATTCCTATGCTAGGTAAGGTGCGCATTGCGCACCCTACAAGTATTCCTATGCTAGGTAAGGTGCGCATTGCGCACCCTACAACTGCTAATCACAAACCATCACTGTCAAAGGGAAGTGGATTCAATCGAGAACTGCCGTAAATTGCATTTCCTTCGCTGTCGAATGTGGAGTGAATTGCGTTCACTCGATGCTGCATTGCTCCCGCAAGTTCAGGAGAACGTAGCCGCTGCAACACAAACCATCCGCAAGTAGCAACTAAGTACATCAAGAACAAGTAAGGAAACGCATCGTAAGGAGCTTCTGGAGGTGGGAACATAGTGCTGCCGGGAATGCCGACACTGCCCAGAATAGGAATCATCATAAATGCGATCGCTATCACCGAAAACACTACATCTCGCAGGCGCAATTTACCAATTTTGTGCAGGTACACCGGAGCCGCGATCGAA
Organism: Microcoleaceae cyanobacterium UBA11344; assembly: GCA_003483675.1. GTDB lineage: Bacteria > Cyanobacteriota > Cyanobacteriia > Cyanobacteriales > Microcoleaceae > Microcoleus. Next base: position 3,229 of record DMYK01000601.1, on the reverse strand, counting down.
ATTAAGACGTACACCGTTAAAAATCCGTAGCTGCAAATTGCTCCTAAATAACCCATACAATCGAACAGTTTTATGTTAAACAAAGACATCACAGCCGGAACCAGAAATGTCAGAAACGTACACATCGTAACTGCAACGTGAGGCGTTTTGTTAGACGAATGCGTCCTACCTAATGAAGAGTGAAATAAACCGTGGCGCGCCATCATAAAAAAGACTCTAGCCGCTGGATTGATACTGCCAAGTACGCAAGCAAAAAAGCTAAATAAAGCACCAACACCAACCAACTCACCCAGCCAACCCATTCCTACCTGTTGCGACAGAAAACTCAGAGGTTCTTCATTAGTAGTAATTGACTGTCCAGTGCCGCTAAAACCCAACACTTCAATGTAGGTCATCATAATAAAAAATAGACCTGCCATCACAGCACTACCCATGACAGCTTTGGGGATATTTTTTAAGGGTTTTTTTGCTTCGTCGCCCAGAGATGTAGCGCTTTCAAAACCAGAGAAACCAAACATTACTAATACAAGTCCTGTCGCTATGCTGCCCGGAGTTACACCTTGCAAAGTTAATTGCGACATATCTAAGGCAAAACCTTTGTGTGCCCAGATGATGATTCCTAAAACTGAAATCATGGCAATAGAAACCCCCTCCAGCCACAGCATCGCCATAGCTGAAAGTTGTATATCTTTATAACCTGCATACCAAGCAACGCCAGCCCCGATCGCCAAGAGCGTAATCGGTGACGGATGGATGCCCAAATGACCGATAAAAGTACCGCTAAAGTTGGCAAAACCGCACAAAACGGCCATCGCAGTAAATAAATAAGCCAGTACCAAACTCCAGCCACAAATTACGCCAGCAGTAGGGCCAAGACCTTTAACAATGTAAGAATAAAGAGAACCGGGAGAAGCCGATCGACTCGCAAATTGGTTGATATTGATGCTGACAAATACTAGGCCGATCAAGCCGATCGCAAAACTCAGCCAAGCACCGTTTCCTGAGAGCGCCACGATTAAGCCTATATTAGATGCTGGTATAGTGGTAGGTGCTATGACAGCAAAGGATTGAGCTAAAACTTCTCCAAAGGAAAGGCAGTTTGACTTTAAGCCGTGAGCACTCCGATTTATTTGCGTTTTTATTTGCGTTGTCGCGGTCATGCATAATCTCCATTATTTGTCAAGCCAAAGCGATCGCGATCGGCTTGAACTTGTTGTTTCTGCCTTAGCATTGGGCCATTTCCAAAGACTTGACTTTACTTTAAGCCGTCGGGTGGATAAAATCAAATGTTGTTTTTTATTGAATTAATAAATACAAGTGATGAATTGCAGTCTAGGGAAA
>DMYK01000601.1:0-1763 GCA_003483675.1 Microcoleaceae cyanobacterium UBA11344 | reverse complement strand
TATATTTCAGTTTCAAAAATTTAACTGTATTTGGCATCATAGTACCCAAAAATGGCCGGAATGACCCTTGACCAACTGCGAGTTTTTCTAGCTGTAGCGGAACACCTGCACTTCAGCCGTGCCGCGGAGGAACTTTACATTACCCAACCTGCTGTCAGCGCCGCCATCCAATGTTTAGAGGTGCAATATGGAGTAAAACTATTTCACCGGCTCGGCCGCCGCATCGAAATCACAGAAGCTGGGAAGTTGCTGCAAGTAGAAACGCAGAAAATTATCGACCAAGTTGCTTTGACTGAGAGAGGATTGCGAGAACTAAACGACTTGCAGCGAGGACATTTTAATTTGGGTTCCAGTCTGACAATTGGCAACTATTGGTTGCCGGAAAAACTTAGCTATTTTAAACAAAAGTACCCCGGTATTACCGTCAATTGCACCCTCGCCAATGCCGATGAGATTTGCACGGGGACGGCGACAGGAATGTTTGATTTAGGTTTGGTGACGGGAGAGATTAAACCCGCGCTTCAGATTAGTCTAGAAGCAGAAGTAGTCGGTAGCGAACGTTTGCTAATTTTCGTTGGCAAATCCCACCCTTGGTTTGAGCGAACCGAAATTAGTTTAACTGAAATTCTGACAACGGATTGGGTGATGCGAGAACCCGGTTCTGGCGCTCAGCAAATGTTTGAACAAGCTTTGCAAAGTTGGGGCATCAATCCTACTGCATTGAATGTCATTTTAGTTTTGAACAGTAGCGAAATGGTAAAAGCAGTGGTTGAAAGTGGCGCTGGTGCTGCCGCTATTCCTGAATTAATGGTAAAAAAAGAACTACAGTTGGCGACACTGCGAGCGCTTCAAATTGTAGATTTTGGAGAAAATTCTCAGCCGACTATGGCAATAGTTCAACCTGTTTTAAAACTGAAGCACAGACAACGTTTTCAAACAGCAATTAGTAAAGCATTTGAACAGATATTAACTGAATTTGCGAGTAATTGGTAATGGGTAATTGGGCGAAGCGAAGCGGAGGGATGGGGCATGGGGCATTGGGCATGGGGAATGGGGCATTGGGCATGGGGCATTGGGCATGGGGCATTGGTAATCTGTGACTTAATTACCACTGTTTAAGAGTTTTCTCAAATCCAATATATTTTTACTGCCATCACCCACAATCAACGGCAATTTACCATTCCATTTTTCGATAGCTTGTCTTGACAAAATTTCCGCCGTCAAATTGTCCCGCAACAATCTTTGCACTTCTGCCTCTCCTTTGGCTAAATTCACCTTAGCCTCTGCCTCTTTTACAGCCTTCAGTGCTAGAAACTCTCCTCTTTTTGCTTCCTGTTCGGCAATTTGTTTCGCTTCTACTGCGTCGCTAAATCCAGAGGAAAAGTGAACGTGAACCAAGGAAATATCATCCACAGCAATGTGATAGTTAGCCAGTCGCTTTGTCAAAAAATCATCTACTCCACCTTTCACTTCTCCTCGCTTGGTAATAATTTCTTCCGCAGTGTACTTAGCCATGACTGCTTCGATCACTTCTTCGACTGCTGGATTGATAATGCGATAGACTACTTGTGCTTCGTCTCCTATTTGTTGAAAAATGGCATTAGCTTCCTCTGCAATAATATGCCAATTGAGCGCCACATCTGTAAAAACATCTTGAAGATCCTTTGAGGAAGCTTCCGCAGAAATTTCCTGCTTTTGGATTCGGACACTCAAGTTTTGTACAGTATAGATGATGGGGAAAATCAGGTGAATTCCTTCTCCTA
>DMYK01000599.1:847-4820 GCA_003483675.1 Microcoleaceae cyanobacterium UBA11344 | reverse complement strand
GCCATAAAGGCGATCGGACAAGGCGGCTTTGGCAGAACATTTCTCGCCGTAGACGAAGACAAACCCTCAAAACCCCGCTGCGTCATCAAGCAATTTTTACCCACAGACAACCAACTCATCCCATCAGCAAGCAGTCGCAACAGCAAAAAAGCAGCCCAACTTTTTGAACAAGAAGCAATGCGATTAGACGAATTGGGAAAACACCCTCAAATTCCAGAACTATTAGCATATTCCATCCAAGACAACCGACAATATGTAGTACAAGAATTTATCGACGGACAAAATTTAGCACAAATCGTCGAACAAGAAGGCACATTTACAGACACTCAAATTAAAGACTTACTCAATAGCTTACTACCCGTAATTCACTTCATCCATTCTCACAACATTATTCACCGAGACATCAAACCCGGAAACATCATTCGCCGCGCCGACAAACAATTAGTTTTAGTTGATTTTGGCTGCGCGAAAATTGCCACAGGTACGGCTTTACTCAAAACAGGAACCAGCATTGGCAGCCCCGAATACATCGCCCCCGAACAAGCCAGAGGCAAAGCATTTTTTGCCAGCGATTTGTACAGTTTAGGCGTAACTTGCCTTTATTTGCTAACTCAAGTTTCCCCATTTGACTTGTTCGATCCTGGTGAAGATGCCTGGATCTGGCGACAGTATTTAGCAAACAACCCAGTCAGCGAAGAACTCGGTAAAATTTTAGATAAAATGATTGAAAATGCTACTAACCGCCGCTATCAAACGGCTGTTGAAGTATTAAAAGAAATTAATCCCCAAGCTGCGATAGACCTAGCAATTCCCCAAACAAATTCCAAGTTAGTTAAACCCGTTTCCAATCCAAATCCGCCCCAGCAGCAAACTTATAACTGGCAATGTCTTCACACCCTAACAGGTCACAAAAACTTAATTTACTCAGTTGCTTTCAGCCCCAACGGAGAAGTTGTAGCCAGCGGCAGCGATGACAAAACAATCAAGCTGTGGCGAGTTGAAGACGGACAAGAAATAGTGACTCTTACAGGTCATACTAACTCGGTTTATACAGTAGCTTTTAGTCCCGATGGACAGATGCTAGCCAGCAGCAGCCATGACAAAACTATAAAACTTTGGCAGATGAAAGATGGGCAAGAAATTCGCACCCTGATCGGGCACAGTAACTCAGTTTACGGTGCAGCTTTTAGCCCCGATGGCGAAATTATTGCTAGCAGCAGTTGGGACAGAACAATCAAGATTTGGCGAGTCAAAGACGGGCAAGAAATTCGCACGCTTTCCGGTCACATCAATTTAGTTTATTTTGTTGCTTTTAGCCCGGATGGAGAAACTATTGCTAGCAGCAGTTGGGACAGAACAATCAAAATTTGGCGAGTCAAAGATGGGAAGCTAATTCGCACACTGACAGGTCATACAGACTGCGTTCGCTGCATAGCTTTCAGTCCCAATGGCGAGTTTCTGGCTAGCGGTAGTCACGACAATACGATTAAAATTTGGTGGGTCAAAGATTGGCAAGAAGTTTTAACTATTAGAGGTCATTCGTGGTATGTTGATTCTATTGCTTTTAGTCCAGATAGCGAGATTCTGGCTAGCAGCAGCAATCAAACTATCAAGATTTGGCGAGTTAAAGATGGTCAAGAAATTTGTAATATTGCAGGTCATACTAACTCGGTCTATTCTGTTAATTTTAGCCCGGAAGGGGAGTTTTTGGCTAGCGGCAGTAGTGACAAAACTATTAAGATTTGGGGGTGCGAGGGATAAAATAGTAGAATTTCCTTTATGACTTGGCGGTTGAAACCGCGTCTACACAAACAAAGTCCGCCTGCGCGGACTGAAGAATAAAAAGGGTATTAAAGCCGAATTTAGTATGATTCAACTGATTCAACCGTTCTCTCTTTCAATTTTCCGTCGCAACTCCCGAATTACTGTACTTGTATGGTTTTCGCGCGACATTTGCCAGCATTCCTCCACAATTTCTGATACATTAAAATTGGGGAAATAACGGCTGATTAAACTTTCGACATATCGACCATTTTGCCAGCAGTAAATTATGAGCTTATTTTTCTTAAACAGCCACACTTCCGGCACTTGATAAGGCAAGTAATCATCCAAATTAGTGTAGCTAGTGACATCCACTTCGATTACCAGATCGGGCGGCGGTTCAACACCCCAAGCAATCCGATCTTTTCGATCGCTCAGATTCAGGCACGGTATCACGAATCGGGTACGACAGAAATAACTAATCTCAAAGGAAAGGCGGCTCCTATATACTACAAGTAACCGCTCTCAATACTAGCTATGAGCCTTTGCATCAACCCAACTTGCCCAAAACCAGACCACTCGCAGAACACTAACAACCGCCACTGTCAAAGTTGCGGTTCCGACTTACTGCTGCAAGGACGCTATCGGGTGATGCGACTTCTCAGCGATAAAAGCGGTTTTGGCAAAATTTACACCGCAGAGGAACAGGGAATTTCTAAAATACTGAAAGTCCTCAAAGAATATTTCAACAACGAACCGAAAGTAGTCGAACTATTTCAGCAGGAAGCAAAAGTATTAGCGCAATTCCAGCATCTCGGTATTCCCAAAGTCGATGGTTATTTTCAGTATCAAACCAGAAACGGGTTGATATTGCACTGCATTGTCATGGAAAAAATCGAGGGGCCAAATTTAGAAGAGTGGCTACAACAGCAGGGAAATCATCCCATTTCCGAACGGCAAGCAATCGCCTGGTTAAAGCAACTGGCAGAAATATTGCATTTAGTGCATGGGAAGCAGTATTTCCATCGGGATATTAAGCCGCCCAATATCATGCTAAGACCGAATGGGCAGTTGGTGTTGATTGATTTTGGCACCGCTAGGGAAGCGACCTATACTTATCTTGCCAAAGTGGGTGTGGGACACCGAATTACGGCGATAGTTTCTGCTGGGTACACGCCACCGGAACAACAGAATTTCCAAGCAGTACCGCAATCAGATTTTTTTGCATTGGGACGGACGTTTGTGCATTTGCTGACGGGACAGCATCCTTTAAATTTTTACGATTCCCATAACGATGTGTTTCGCTGGCGACAGGCGGCGAATATTTCACCGAGTTTGGCAGATTTTATCGATAATTTGATGGCGCGAAGGCCAGGGGATAGACCGCACAATACCCAGGTGCTTTTGCAGCGGATAGAGGAACTGGCGCAAAAGTTGGCAAAGCGGAAAACCAATTTACCTGTAGGCGTGGCGGCGGGGTTGTTGTTAGTTTTGGGGGGTGGAATTGGGTTTTGGGTTTCTAATTCTGTTAGTCCGAGGGATGTTAGTTCGCCTAGTCCGGTGGTGAAGAGTTCGCCGCGTTCGAGTCCGAGGGATGTTAGTTCGCCTAGTCCGGTGGTGACGAGTTCGCCGAGTTCGAGTCCGAGTGTGGTGAGAAGTGTTGCGCCTATTAGTTCGCCGAGTTCGAGTCCGAGTGGAGGTTCTTTAGAAAATGTTTCTTTAGTTAAAAGTCTTACTGGTCATTCTGACTATGTTTGGTCTGTCGCCATCAGTCCAGATGGGCAGACTTTGGTTAGTGGTAGTAATGACAATACGATTAAAATTTGGAATTTGGCAACAAGCAATTTAATCCGCACTTTGTCGGGTCATTCCAAGTCGGTTAGGTCTGTCGTCATCAGTCCAGATGGTCAGACTTTGGTTAGTGGTAGTGATGACAATACGATTAAAATTTGGAATTTGGCAACAGGCAATTTAATCCGCACTTTGTCGGGTCATTCCCTGTATGTTAATTCTGTCGCCATCAGTCCAGATGGGCAGACTTTGGTTAGCGGTAGTGCTGACAGTACGATTAAAATTTGGAATTTGGCAACAGGCAATTTAATCCGCACCTTGTCGGGTCATTCCTACCAGGTTTGGTCTGTCGCCATCAGTCCAGATGGTCAGACTTTGGTTAGTGGTAGTGATGACAATACGATTAAAATTTGGAATTTGG
>DMYK01000599.1:0-744 GCA_003483675.1 Microcoleaceae cyanobacterium UBA11344 | reverse complement strand
TCCGCACTTTGTCGGGTCATTCTGACAACGTTTTGTCTGTCGCCATCAGTCCAGATGGGCAGACTTTGGTTAGTGGTAGTCGTGACAAAACGATTAAAATTTGGCGGGTGTCGCGTTGAAGTTCACTGTCAACTCGTTAAACTCAGGTCTTGCACGCCTTGTCATCACCTTTGTTTCTGGCAACAGTTTCTACCTTGAACCTAGTGCGATCGCCCACATCGTAGGTTGGGTTGAAGCATGAACCCTGCGTTTCACTCCGCCCAACACCTAAGCCCCGCTCAAGCCAATGGATGTTGGGTTTCGCCTGATTCGATAAATGACAGGCAATAAGCTCAATGCAGCTCGAACGACAGACAATCTAATGGTTATCGTTACTGACTGATATGGAAAAGGGTTATGTTATGCTGATTAGAGAAAACTTGAGGAATAAGAGGCAATGAAAAATCGCAGCTTTACAGTTCTTCTGTACAAAGAAGATGATATGTACATAGCTGAATGTCCAGAGGTTGGAACAGTAGATCAAGGTGAAACGATCGAGCAGGCGATTGCGGGTTTGAGAGAGGCTACGCGGTTATATTTGGAGGAATTTCCCGTACCTGAAACATCTCCGAGATTTGTGACCAGCATTGAGGTCAGCTATGCCTAAAATGCCGCGAATTTCAAGTATCGCACCTTTCTATACTCAAAATCTAATTTTAAACAGAACCGCGATCGCCCTTCCTCCACCTCTTCAACAACTCCGGC
>DMYK01000600.1:4282-5083 GCA_003483675.1 Microcoleaceae cyanobacterium UBA11344 | reverse complement strand
ATTAAGGCGCAATTGCTGAAAAATTCTCAATTGCAAGTAATCAACGGCGACGATCCATATTTGCGGCAACAAGGCATTGACACTTGGCAAAATGCGTGTTGGACTTGTGTCAAAGGTGAAAATGAAGTGTTAGGTAATGCAGCTTTGGGAGCGTACATTAAAGACGGTTGGGTAATAGCTCAAAGCGAGAAAATTCTGCCGGCTGATTCTTTGAAAATGGTGGGAGAACACAATTTGCAAAACTTGTTAATGGCGGTAGCAGCGGCTAATTTGGCGGGGATAGATAAAAGTGCGATCGCCCAAGCCATTGCAAAATTCCCCGGAGTACCCCACCGCCTCGAACACATCCGCACTTGGGAAGGCATAGATTTCATCAACGACAGCAAAGCCACTAATTATGACGCCGCCCAAGTCGGGTTAGCTTCAGTGAGCGCACCGGCGATTTTAATAGCAGGTGGCGACCCAAAAGAAGGCGAAGATAGCGCCTGGATTGATACAATCAAAGCAAAAGCTGCCGCAGTGTTGCTAATTGGAGATGCGGCAGGTATTTTTAGCGATCGACTCGAACAAGAAAATTACAACGCTTGGGAAATTGTAGAAACAATGGAAAGAGCAATTAAGAGAGCAGCAGAATTAGGCNNAACAAAACAATGCAAAAGTAGTGCTGCTTTCCCCAGCCTGTGCTAGCTTCGATCAATACCAAAACTTCGAGCAACGGGGCGATCATTTCCGGCAATTGTGCCTCGAAACCCTAGTTTAGATATGTCAAAATTGATCGGGTAAGGTGCGCGGTGCGCACCC
>DMYK01000600.1:3637-4182 GCA_003483675.1 Microcoleaceae cyanobacterium UBA11344 | reverse complement strand
CCTACAGATAGAGTGTGTGCGTCCAGGACTATTTAACTAACAGTCTTCCAAACAGTCTTAATTCTCTGCTGCTGTTCCCATTCTAGCGCCTGAAAAACTATCATCATTTCCTCATGAGTGTAATCAATAATGATCGCCGTCAATTGAGCCGCCGTTTCAGCTTCCAACATGGCTAGTTTCAATTTTGCCATTACTTCTCGATCCAACACTAAAGTTTGAATAGTTCCCTCACTTTCATTTTAATTGTGGCTGCAAATGTCCTTAACTTTTGTCTTGAAACTGGCAATCTGAGCCGCATTTATTGTATCAAAATTGCGCGATGATATTTTAAACTCTTTGTGACCCAGCTCAGAGCGCAATTTTTCATCCTCAAGAATCTCCCCTTCCGAAGTTAAACGATTCTGCAATAAAATTGTAATTTCCTGTTCCAGTTGGCGATTTCCCTGTCGAAAAAAATCTTGAGAATTAGAAGGAAACAAACCGCTATTGATTTGCTGAATTGGGCTGGGTGTCACCGGTTGGGCTGACACAGCAACCGGAAATCC
>DMYK01000600.1:0-3589 GCA_003483675.1 Microcoleaceae cyanobacterium UBA11344 | reverse complement strand
ACCTCAGTTGGTTTTTCGGAATCACTTGCTAATTCATCTTCTTCGGCAATTTTTTCTTGCCAATCGACAAGTTGCTGAAAAAGTTTCGGGCTAATTTGAAATACAGGTTTGTTTGTTTCTGACATATTTCCTCCTAAAATTTATTACATTAAGCACAGGCATTTTGCCTGTGCTAGACAACAATTATGTCGGTAAAAAGCTATGCTTAAACCTTCAGCAGCGACATGATGATGCCAGTAAAGGAACCGCCAAGCAGAGCTAAAGTAGCTAAGGTACTAATACCAAAGCCCACGGCTCTTTTTTCCGCAGCTTGATAATATCCCCAAGCAAACAAAATGCGTCCAATTATCCAAACTGCACCGATTGCAGAACCCCAAATTGGGCTGATAAATTGCGAGAACAACCACAGCGAGGGCAAAAATAGAATCATCTGCTCTAAGGTGTTTTGCTGAACTCGCAACACTCGCTCAAAGTCGGGATTTCCTGACATCTGCGGGGGAGAAACTTTGTATGTGAATCTAGCTCTGCCGACGTTGATCGTGACAATAAAATAGAGTAATAATGCTGATGCGGTAACTAGGCTTGGCCAAAGTGTGGCGTTTGTTTCTGCGAGCATGATTCTGGTATGATGGGAGTGGAGTAGATACCTTTATTATAAGTCAATTTTTGCCGATCGCCCTCTCGAAATTAAATGCAGCAAATTTAGCTGATTCGCCCTAAGTCCCCCTCTGTATTCGGTACAGGGAAGCGATCGCCTTCAAAGGGTGCCGGACGACTGAAACCTTAAATATTTGATTGGGGATTTTATGACCGCAGAAACTCTAATTGGCGAAATGACGATCGAGGGGAATCTTAAGCAATTTCTCTTAGTGCTATCAGTTTCCTTAACCGTGGCGGTGCTGCCGCAAATATGGGGCTGGTTGCGCCAAATTCCCTACACGCTGCTTTTAGTAATTGTCGGCTTGGGTTTGGCTTTTGTAGATGTGCGGCTGGTGACGCTCTCGCCCGAACAGATTCTGTTGATTTTTTTGCCGCCTCTTTTATTTCAAGCTGCCTGGAATCTGGAATGGTCTAAACTCAAGCGGGATTTAGTGCCGATCAGTCTTTATGCGATTTTGGGTGTCGTTATTTCTGTTGCTGGCGTGGTTTTTGCTCTCAACAAAATAGCTGGAGTTTCTTTAGCGATCGCCCTGTTGGTAGGAGCTAGTATATCTGCCACCGATCCTGTTTCAGTAATTGCATTGTTCGGGGAATTGGGAGTTGAAAAACGCCTAGCTTTACTGGTGGAGGGTGAGAGTTTATTTAATGATGGCATTGCTATTGTTGCCTTTATTTTTTTGGTGGGATTCTCTTTAGGGACGGATGAAGTTGGCATCCCATTGCTGGTGGCGCGTTTCTTAGTTTTTGTGGGAGTTGGGATTGCTGTCGGGAGTGCGATCGGTTTTGGGTTCTCCTATCTCATCCAACAGTTTGATTTACCTTTGGTGGAGCAATCGTTAACCTTAGTTTCCGCCTACGGTACTTATATAATTGTGGAGGAATTGGGCGGTTCAGGGGTGATTGGTGTGGTGTCGATGGGCTTGATATTTGGAAATTTCGGCTCTCGGATCGGTATGCAACCCAGTACCAGACTGGCGGTAACTCAATTTTGGAATTTTTTGGCGTTTTTCGTAAATTCGATCGTGTTCCTGCTGATTGGCGATCGGATTAGTTTTGCTGGTTTGGCAGCGAATTTAGGACTGATTGCTATCACTGTTGTAGCGATGTTTGTCACGCGAGCGATCTCTATTTTTGGTTTGGGATGGTTGAGCAATTGGTTGGCAAAATCTGAAATTTCCTTAGCCGATCAAACAGTGATTTGGTGGGGAGGATTGCGGGGCACTGTATCCATTTCTTTAGCTTTGAGCGTGCCCGATGTTTTGCCCGATCGGGAAAACATTATTGCGATCGTGTTTGGCGTAGTTTTATTTACGCTCTTGGTACAAGGTTTAACAACTAAGCCACTGCTGGAAAAATTGGGTTTATTGAGCAACCAAGAGTTGCAACAGCAATATCAGGAGTTAATCGCTCAACGTGTGGCTCTCCATCGAGCGATCGCCCATTTATCTCAAATATCTAGCGAACCCAAAATCGAGCCGGAGTTTTACGATCATCTAGTCAGTCGCCTTCAACAAAAATTCGACTCCCTACAAGCAGAAATCAACCAAATGTACGATCGCTCTCCTCAACTGCGGGAATTGACGATCGAGAAAATCGAAGGGGATTTACGGGCGATAGAAGCCGATACTTATGCTGAATTCGTTCGCTCCGGTGAATTGCACGAGCTGCCTTCTTCTTGGTTAGAAGAAGTTTTTCAAGAGCGGAATAAAGTTTAATAAATAATCGCTCAAAAACCTCGATTTCAGCCAAATTTTTAACTCTTAATCTTTGGTCAGTCTGGCTAGCTAATTCAATCAGAATACTGGGAGCAATACTATGCGAGACAAGTTTAAATATTTCAACAGAAAAAAGGTCGATCCACAGCAGTTCAACCAAATCACAATTGAATTATTGTCAGAATCCACCCTAGATATTAACTATCTTGTATTAATTTTAAGCTCCTGTATTATCGCCACCCTTGGACTGCTTTCCAACAGTGCCGCCGTGATTATCGGTGCCATGATCGTTGCTCCTCTGATGTTGCCAATTAGAGGATTAGCATTTGGAGCGATAGAAGGTAGCGTAGTCATTTTCCGCAAAGGTTTAATTGCAGTCGCAGTGGGGACGATTCTCGCAATTATTTTAGCTTGGTTGCTCGGTTCTTTGGTAGGACTTCCAGACTTTGGGAGCGAAGTTTTAGCTCGTTCTAAACCCACGTTACTGGACTTAGGAATTGCGATCGCTGCTGGGGGAATTAGCGGCTTTGCCAAAGTTCAGCCCAAAGTTTCCGGTACTCTGGCGGGAACAGCAATTGCTGTGGCTCTCATGCCACCAATTTGTGTGATTGGCTTGGGTTTATCTCAGGGTAATTGGTCGCTCAGTCTGGGAGCAAGCCTCCTGTACGTGACCAATTTGTTGGGCATTACTCTCTCCTGTATGCTGACTTTTTTAATAGCAGGCTACACCCCCCTAAATCGCGCCCGTAAAGCCATTTTGTGGGCGCTGGGTTTGACGGCGATGCTGATTGTTCCCCTGGGTGTGAGCTTTGCGGAATTGCTCCAACAAGCCCAACTCGAAGCCAGTCTGAAGCGGGCATTGCTCAACCGAACTATTACCTTTCAACGCATGGAATTGATTAACAGCGATACTAACTGGTTGAAGGAGCCGGCCGAAGTTCGCCTGACTGTTCGCAGCAGTGAAGCTTTGACACCGAAACAGGTGCAGCTTTTAGAAGCATTTATCGAAAAAGAAATGGGTCAAAAATTCACCCTAATTTTTCAAGTCAGTCGAGTTGAAGAAGTCCGGGGAAGGAAGAAGGAATAGGGAATGGGGAATAGGGAATAGGGAATAATTAGCCATTACCAATTCCCCATGCTTTTCGGCGAAGATGCTTTTCGGCCCCATGCCCCATGCCCCATGCCCCATGCCCCATGCCCGATTCCCCATGCCC
>DMYK01000398.1:4439-5394 GCA_003483675.1 Microcoleaceae cyanobacterium UBA11344 | reverse complement strand
ACATCATAAGAACTTGCTCCTTCCAGACAATCTTTGACGCAGCGAGTAAAGAGTGCAGGCGGCAAAAGTCCCCGATCTTCGGCAAACATTGCTAAGACGCATTGCAACACAAATCGCTGGGCCTGAAACTGATTAAATTTAGCAAATTTGCGCTCTTTACCGCGTTCAATTAGCATTTCCAGCAGCATCCCCATTCTGCTAGCAGCTTTTTCGGTAATCTCGACTTGGTTGTTTTTGAATATGGGGCGGCGGCTGGTAGATTCCATGAAGGCAAAAGCGGGCGATCGCGCTGGCAATTGCTTTAGGGATATAATGTCTACAGGTTCATCTGGCTGAACATCAAAATCGTAAATGTGAAACTCGTCAAAATTGCACATCATCACATAGCGCGGGCGATCGTCTTTTTTGAGTCGAATATAATAGCGTTCTGTTTGGGTGCGGTGTTCTCTTTTAGTCAAGTCTTCGCCGCGCTTTTTCATTTCAATCAAAACGTGCTTTTTCCACACCAAATCAGCAAATCCCATTTGACCTTTTTTGCTGCTTTTTTCTATGCGTTCCTCATAGGTTGCACCAGCTTCTAATGCCCCCTCGTGGCCGAAAGCGCGAAAGAAGCGGTCTAAAAATACTTGTGCTTGTCCTTTTTCATCGCCTGTAATATGTTGTTGGCAGTAGGTAACGAATTTCTGGAGGCTTTCAGGGGTGGCTGGCATGGGAGGATAATTTAAAACGCATATTAATTAGTATAATCTGCTATCTTGTATTATTGTTACAGGGTATCCCAGGTTTATGAAGTAGTAGGGACACTCAAGCGTGCCCATTGGTGTTAACTTAAGACTAAAATCCTCTTGAAAAATCTGGGTTTTACGCCAAGTCTAGATCCCCCTAAATCCCCCTTAAGAAGGGGGACTTTGAGAAGAATCTTGTCCCCCCCTTCTTAAGGGGGGTTAGGGGGGAT
>DMYK01000398.1:0-4412 GCA_003483675.1 Microcoleaceae cyanobacterium UBA11344 | reverse complement strand
GCACGCTTGAGTGTCCCTACGGGGAGTAGCGGGTGCGGGTAGTAATACTACATTTTTGATAATATCTATTCTTGAATTCAAAAAAACTGTGATTCAAAACTCGACTGACAAACCTACAAATAACATTCAAAATGGATGGCACGGCCGCCTCAATTTAGTATATGCTAACCGCGACGGCTCAACTCAAATCATCCAAAATCAAATGCAAGCACCGCTGAAAGTGCAGCGCCCGTTTTATCCTGAAGGTAAGGAGGTTTGTCACAGCGTCATTTTACACACGGCGGGAGGAGTTGTTGGGGGCGATCGACTTTCTTTGAATTTTCACCTCCAACCCAACGCCAAAGCCTTGATTACTAGCGCCGCTGCTGCTAAAATCTATCGCAGTAACGGACTAGAATCACAACAAAATATTGACATAAAACTAGAACTAGGTGCTAATTTAGAATGGCTACCCCAGGAAACAATAGTTTTTGACGGCGCAATTTATCGGCAAAATTTGCGGGTAGAATTAGCACCAACAGCGAGTATTTTGTTGTGGGAAATTACGCGATTTGGACGCAGTGCTAGGGGCGAAAAATTCTTGTCTGGACAATGGCGATCGCACACCGAAATCTGGCAACAAAACAGTCCTTTATGGATTGACAGACAATTGCTCAAAGGTGGAGAAACTATGCTCGAAAGTCCCCACGGGTTAGCAGGAAAACCCGTAGTCGCAACCCTCGCTTGGGTAGGCGAACCAGTCACCACAGAACTCGTGGAAAAAGTGCGAAATTTGCCATCCGAGGCAACAATTAATCCTGGTAATTGTACCATCGGTGTGACTCGTATTCCTAACGGTTTGCTGTGTCGATATCGCGGTACATCCACCACCGCAGCTAGAGACTGGTTTGTCAGCATTTGGAACTTGCTGCGTTTATCTTTTTCAGAACGCCCTTGCTGTTTGCCGCGCGTTTGGATAAAATAGGAATACATTTGATTTTCAATGTATAGGACTTACACAAAAAACCCGGTTTCTTCCAAAAATCATCGCTTTTTTCGATAAATATTGAGGCAGAAACCGGGTTTTTGCCCCCGTGCGTAAGTCCTGTGTATAGTTGCCTTCCTAACTATAGTAAATAAAATGCAACTCACCACCCCAGAACCAGACAAACAACTTCCCATTAGTATTCCCCATGACCAGATAGCTGAGTTTTGTCAAAAAAATGCGATCGCCAAACTTTCTCTTTTCGGTTCAATCCTGCGAAGCGACTTTAGACCCGACAGTGACATAGACTTGCTGGTAGAATTTATACCAGGAAACAAAATCGGATGGCGGATAGTCACTATGGAAATTGAACTAACAGAAATGTTAGGACGCCAAGTAGATTTGCGAACACCGCAAGAATTGAGCCAATATTTTCGCCAAAAAGTTCTTGATTCAGCACAGGTGTTGTATGTTCATAGATAATAATACTCGTCTGCATCATATGCTGAATGCGGCCAAAGAAGCTGTATTATTTTCTGCAAACACAAACAGGAAGGATCTTGACACTAACCGGATGCTAACACTATCTTTGGTCAAGTGTATTGAGATTGTCGGCGAGGCTGCTTCTCGCATCAGTACAGACCGTCAAAAGGAATTACCACAAATCCCGTGGTCACAAGTCATCGGTATGAGGAATCGCTTGATTCACGCTTACTTCGAGGTAAACTTAGATATAGTTTGGGATGTCATTACCGATGATTTCCCCTCGCTGATAGTTGAACTTGAAAAAATAATTGAATCCTAGTTTAATTATAGTAAATAATTCGATCGCACTCACAAGAACAAAAATGCAACTCACCCCCCAAGAAAAAGACAAACTACTGATTTTCACTGCCGCCCTGGTAGCAGAGCGCCGGAAACAAAGAGGTTTAAAATTAAACTATCCCGAAGCACTAGCCTACATTTCCGCAGCCATTCTAGAAGGAGCCAGAGATGGCCTCACAGTCGCCGATTTAATGAGTTATGGAACAACTCTTTTGACGCGAGAAGATGTGATGGAAGGGATACCAGAAATGGTGCATGAAGTCCAGGTAGAGGCGACTTTTCCCGATGGAACTAAACTCGTTACAGTACACGATCCGATCCGTTAAAAAATTAACCGCATAAACTCGCAGGAGGAAAAGATGATTCCAGGGGAAATGATTGTTTTAGCAGGTGAAATAGAACTAAATGCAGGGCGTCCAACAGTCCGGTTGCTGGTAGGAAATACGGGCGATCGACCCATCCAAGTTGGTTCCCACTATCATTTTTATGAAGCTAACGAAGCATTAGAATTTAATCGAGAACAAGCAAAAGGAATGCGATTGGATATTCCGGCGGGAACAGCAGTTAGATTTGAACCCGGAGATGAAAGAGAAGTGCAATTAGTACCTTTTGTAGGTAGTCGTGAAGTTTACGGCTTTAATGGAAAAGTGAACGGTATGTTAGATGGATGAGAGAGAATTCGACTATTATCAATCAAAATGAAGTAAGGAGTGCATTAATATGAGTTACAGAATGGATCGCCGCGCTTACGCGGAAACTTTCGGGCCGACAGTGGGCGATCGCCTCCGGTTAGCCGATACCGAATTATTCATAGAAGTTGAAAAAGACTTCACAACCTACGGCGATGAAGTCAAATTTGGTGGCGGCAAAGTCATCCGCGACGGCATGGGACAATCACCTATTTCTAATGCTGATGGTGCTGTTGACACGGTAATTACTAATGCTTTAATATTAGATTGGTGGGGCATTGTTAAAGCAGATGTTGGGATTAAAGAAGGCAAAATTTACAAGATTGGTAAAGCCGGAAATCCTTATATTCAAGACAGAGTAGATATTATTATCGGCCCTGGTACTGAAGTAATTGCGGGCGAAGGAATGATTCTCACCGCTGGGGGAATTGACACTCACATTCACTTTATTTGTCCGCAACAAATTGAAGTGGCGATCGCCTCTGGAATCACTACAATGATCGGTGGCGGCACAGGCCCCGCAACGGGTACTAACGCCACAACTTGCACTCCCGGACCTTGGCATATGTACCGAATGCTACAAGCAGCCGACGCTTTCCCCGTAAATCTAGGGTTTTTAGGTAAAGGAAATACCAGTCAACCCCAAGCATTAATTGAACAAGTATTAGCCGGTGCAATGGGTTTGAAACTCCACGAAGATTGGGGAACTACACCAGCAACAATTGACACTTGTTTAAGTGTAGCTGACTTGTACGACGTACAAGTTGCAATTCACACCGATACTCTCAACGAAGCAGGATTTGTGGAAGCTACAATTGCCGCTTTCAAAAATCGGGCAATTCACACTTATCACACTGAAGGTGCAGGCGGCGGACACGCGCCGGATATTATCAAAGTTTGCGGCCAAGCTAATGTTTTGCCCTCGTCAACTAATCCGACTCGCCCTTATACTGTTAACACATTGGAAGAACATTTAGATATGTTGATGGTGTGTCACCATTTGGATCGAGGTATTCCTGAAGATGTGGCTTTTGCTGAATCGAGAATTAGAAGAGAAACGATTGCTGCTGAAGATATTTTGCACGATTTGGGTGCTTTTAGTATGATTTCTTCGGACTCGCAGGCGATGGGAAGGGTTGGGGAAGTAATTATTCGGACTTGGCAAACTGCTCATAAAATGAAAGTGCAGCGTGGTAATTTACCCCCCCTAACCCCCCCTTATCAAGGGGGGGGATATGAAATAACTCCCCCTTATCAAGGGGGGGGAATAGAGGGAGAAAATGACAATTTTAGGGCGAAGCGGTACATCGCTAAATACACAATTAATCCTGCGATTACTCACGGAATTAGTCAGTATGTCGGTTCGGTGGAAGAGGGGAAATTGGCGGATTTGTGTTTGTGGAAGCCAGCTTTTTTTGGGGTGAAACCGGAAATGGTGATTAAGGGAGGGGCGATCGCCTATTCGCAGATGGGAGATGCTAACGCCAGCATTCCTACGCCGCAGCCGGTGCATATGCGGCCGATGTTTGGCAGTTTTGGTGGTGCGATTGGCGCAACTTGTCTGACGTTTGTTTCTCAAGCTGCGTGCGATCGCAATATTGCCACACAGCTAGGTTTACAAAAGCCAACTGTAGCAGTTTCGGGCACGCGACAAATTAGTAAAAGAGACATGAAACTCAACGATTATTTGCCAGAAATGGAAGTCGATCCAGAAACCTATGAAGTGAGGGCGGATGGAGAATTACTGATTTGTGAACCGGCAACTGTTTTACCAATGGCTCAGCGCTACTTTTTGTTTTAACTGATTATACAATCATGTAGGGGGCGGGTTTTACTAACTGTTTGTGTCTAAAACTAAGTAAATCCACCTAATCAGGACTTACGCATTTCAACGTAATTGTGTCATTCTGTCATTCTGTCATTCTGTCATTCTG
>DMYK01000058.1:8170-12811 GCA_003483675.1 Microcoleaceae cyanobacterium UBA11344 | reverse complement strand
TTCTTCCAGCAGTGCAGAACCCGCAACCGTCTCGACAGCAAATCTCGCGACTGCGACCCGATGCGCGATAAGATTCGAGATGCAGATGGTATCTGGGGGCCGGCGGCCTTACCACCACTTTAGCAAGAGTAAAAATTCATGCAAGTACAGTTTCGCGAATTTAATCCATTTGACCTATGGATTTGGCTGAAGTTCAGCAATGTGCCTTCCAATGGTGAAAAACAGTACATTGAAGAGGTGTTTGACTCTTGGTTTTTCTTGGGAAAACTAGGAGGATTTAATGCCGAAAACCTACAAGTGCAAGATGAGGGCTTAGATATCAATGACATGGATTACGATGTTAATCTAGCTGACCAAAGCATGATGGCTTTGATGCACAATATGGGAGAGATTGAGTATGAGGGAGTTTGGGCCCGCTGCTGGTTTGATTTGGGCACTAGCGATGCGATCGCACTCGATGTTTTGATTAATGTTTTCCAGCAACTTAGCAAAGAATTTGTGGCGGTGGAAGAGCTAATCATTGGCGGTGAGAATGCAGATTGGCCAGTTGAAAACAGGAGGAACAGAGAGGGTTTCGAGCCTGATAATTAAACGTTAGCTCGACAGGGATGACACGGATACACGGATAAGTTAGATCAATTCTGGTTGCACCGTCAGGTGATTGTTAACTGTTAACTGTTTGAACAATACCGATGCAACCGGAAACGATATTATATCCCAGACTTCTTCAGGAAGTCGGGATCTCGATCGTCTTTTTAAACCCACCCCCCACGTTACATTAATAGACATCTCCAGAAAAGCCAGTCTTGAACAGGCAGGATGCCTGTTCCACAATCCATAGGGGCCCAGAGTGCGTCCAGGGGATTCATCTACCTTACACTAGGCAGCGTCCCCAACACCTGATAGAGCAAAGAATTGATGAAACCGAGGGCGATCGCCCCCAGCAAAGCACTCCAAATTCCCCACCGCAAGCGAAATCCATGCACTAGCCAAGCCGCTAATCCAAAGATAGCAGCATTGATCACAATCATAAACAAACCAAAAGTTATCAACACAAATGGGAAACTGAAAACTACAAAAAGCGGCCGCACCAAAGCATTCAGCAATCCAAAAACCGCAGCCGAAATCATCGCTTTTTCAAAACTGTCAATTTCCACCCCCAGCGGCAACTTGGAAATAATAAAAAAGCTCACCGAAGTAACTAGCCAAGCAATGACCAGCGAAGTGATATCCATGTGCCAATCTCCTTAAAAAAGCTAAACATTAAATCGGAATAACAACACATCCCCCTCCTGTACAACATACTCTTTACCTTCACTGCGAACCAGGCCTTTTTCCTTGGCCGCATTCATCGCGCCCGTAGCAACTAAATCTTGATAAGCCACAGTTTCGGCCCGGATGAAACCCCGCTCAAAATCAGAGTGAATAACCCCCGCAGCTTGCGGTGCTAACATTCCGGCGATAATCGTCCAAGCGCGAGTTTCTTTTGGCCCGCTAGTAAAATAAGTCCGCAAACCCAATAATTCGTAAGTAGCTCGAATCAGAGATTTCAAGCCACCTTCTTTCACCCCCAGAGATTCTAGGAAATCCACCCGTTCTTCCTCTGATAAGTCCACCAATTCTGACTCAACTTGTGCCGAAACTATGACAACTTTAGCATTTTCTGCTTCTGCTATTTCTCGCACTTGTTCTACATAGCTATTTCCTGTTGCCAAATCGTCCTCAGACACGTTGGCAGCATAGATAATTGGTTTGTTTGTTAGTAATTCCAAACCTTTAACTAACTCAGCTTCCTCGTCAGTGAAACTGTAATGTCGCGCTGGTTTCCCCGCATTCAAAACCGCGACCAATTTTTCGAGCACGTCCACTTCTGCCTGAGCTTCCTTATTGTTGCGGGCTTGCTTGCGAGTGCGATCGAGCCTGCGTTCAATTTGAGCTAAATCTGCTAGAATTAATTCGAGATTGACAATCTCAATATCTCGGAGGGGATCGACAGAACCCGCAACGTGAATGATATCATCATTGTCAAAACAGCGGACAACGTGGGCGATCGCATCTACAGCCCGAATATGAGACAAAAACTGATTTCCCAATCCTTCCCCTTGACTCGCACCCTTCACCAAACCCGCAATATCCACAAACTCCATCCGCGTCGGTACTGTTTGCGCGGAATTGCAAATCTTGCTGAGCACCTTCAAGCGATCGTCTGGCACTGCCACGATCCCCGTATTTGGCTCGATCGTACAGAAAGGAAAATTAGCAGCAGTCGCCTTGGCATTAGCAACCAAAGCATTAAACAAGGTAGATTTGCCAACATTAGGCAATCCGACAATTCCGGCGGTAAGCATAGGTATTTAGAAACATATCACTATTTCAAAATATCATAAGCAATCGCAATATATCTGACTTGTCCCTTCTAACTTTTACAGCTAAGCTTGAATAAATATCTAACTTGAGGTAGATGGCTCAATGGTTAACAAGTTGTTAAGCAAATTAACGATCGCTGTGGGGTTGTCGCTGCCACTGGTAGCGCTGGCAGCACCTAGCGTTTTCGCTCAAATTGTCAAACTTTCGGTGGTTAACAACAGCGGCAAGACGATGACAGCCGTTTATATGTCTCCTCCCGATCAGGATACTTGGGGAAAAAACGAGCTAGACACCCCCCTTGCCGATCGCGAAAAAGAAGACTTTGAGTGGAATCGAGCTGACTACGGCGGCTCGGAAGGGGGCTGTGTTTTTGATGTCAAAGCCGAATACTCTGACGGTAAATCCACAGAGTTGGATGCTGTTGACCTTTGTAAAGAGACGGCGCTCAACTTCAATTAATTGATATTTTACACAAAAACCGGGCTTTTTTAAGTCGGATATCGATCAAACGGATGTTGGACTTTTGGGGAAACTCGGTTTTTGCGATCGACCTCACAAACAATCTTAAATTTAGCTTTCAATTAAAACATAATTTAAACGTCTCACAAGAGTAAGCTCTCACGAAGAAGATCGATCGCCCAACGCCCAATACAAACCACTCATCCGACTACAATAAAAAACTTTAACCTCACGCGGAGCCTTTACTCATGACACACTTCGGCATTATCTGTCCAGCAGCCACCGGCCACCTCAACCCCATGATACCTTTAGGCAGCGAACTACTTCGCCGAGGCCATCGAGTTACAGTATTTTGCCTCCCCGATGCTAAAGCAAAAACTCTAGCCAGCGGCTTAGAATTCCAGCCATTAGCTGAAGATGAATTTCCCGCAGGCTCAATGGCAGAAGGTTTTGCCCAACTGGGAAAACTCAGCGGATTAACTGCCTTTCGATATACTATTAAACTAATCACCCAAGTTTCAGATATTCTCCTCTCACAAGCTCCAGCAATTATCAAAAAAGCTGGTGTAGAGGCTTTACTCGTAGACCAGGTTTCACCGGAAGGAGGAACAATTGCTGACTTTCTAAACATTCCTTTTGTAACTGTTTGCAGTGCCTTGATGGTAAATCGAGACCCCAACATTCCTCCGTTTTGTACTTCTTGGCAATACAATCCAACTTTAGCAAACCGCCTTCGCAATCAAGTCAGCTATCAGTTCCTAAATCTGGCTGTCAAACCGATTCTAGCAGGGATTTCTGAGTATCGCCGAAAGTGGAAATTACCTTTGCATTCTCACCCGGATGATTATTACTCGAAACTAGCTCAAATCAGCCAGCAGCCGGCTGAATTAGAGTTTCCTAGACAAAATTTACCTCCACATTTCCATTTCACCGGCCCTTATCACAACAGAAAGACGCGCAAACCAGTACCTTTTCCCTTTGAAAAATTAACCGGCAAACCATTGATTTATGCATCAATGGGAACTGTGCAAAATCGCTTGTTGGATGTTTTTCAAACTATCGCCTCTGCTTGTGAAGGATTAGATGCCCAATTGGTAATATCTCTCGGCGGCGGCGCGACTCCCGAATCCTTCCCGCAATTGCCGGGAAATCCGATAGTTGTGGGCTATGCACCGCAATTAGAACTGCTAAAAAAAGCAACTCTCACGATTACTCACGCCGGGATGAATACAACTTTAGAATCTTTGAGCAATGGAGTCCCAATGGTGGCAATTCCTGTGGCAAATGACCAGCCGGGAGTTGCGGCGCGCATTGCTTATACGGGTGTTGGCGAAGTGGTTTCTTTGAAGGAATTGAGCATTCCTAAACTGCGATCGGCAATTGAGAAAGTCCTAACCCAAGAGTCATATAAACAAAGGGCGATCGAGATGCAAGAGGCAATTGTGCGATCGGGCGGAGTCAAGAAAGCTGCTGATATTATCGAACAAGTTATATTGACTGGGAAGCCTGTATTAGCTTAATGGACGCACTTTGACACCTCGAAACCTGGTTTTTGCGAAAATACTTGTTGCAGCCCGTAGATTCGATAAAAACCCGGTTTCTGAGCCCCTATGCATCCAGGACTAAAATAATTCAATCAGGATGAAGCGAATCAGCGATGAACTCTCAAACAAAAACGCCTTTATTAGATGCTTTGCGCGATCGCACAAATCAACCTCACTCCCCATTTTACGCCCCCGGACACAAAGGCGGCCAAGGAATCTCTCAGCCGCTGGTTGAGTTATTGGGGGCGCAAGTATTTCGATCGGATTTGCC
>DMYK01000058.1:7094-7953 GCA_003483675.1 Microcoleaceae cyanobacterium UBA11344 | reverse complement strand
GGATTGGGATATTGCCAACTGCATCACGCCAGAATCCGCAGCAGCAGCATTAAAACAGCATCCCGATGCGAAAGCAGTCATGGTGGTTTACCCAACTTATCACGGCGTTTGTGGAGATTTGCGGGCGATCGCCAAAATTACCCATCAATACAACATACCATTATTAGTAGATGAAGCCCACGGCGCGCACTTTAACTTTCATCCAAACTTGCCAGAAGCAGCACTATCAGCCGGTGCCGATTTAACAGTACAATCAATCCATAAAACCCTCGGTGCAATGACACAAGCATCAATGCTGCACGTCAAGGGTTCTAGGGTAGATATCCAAAAATTAAATAGAGCATTGCAGTTAGTACAATCCACCAGTCCGAGTTACATANNTAGCATCATTAGACGCAGCCCGCCAACAAATCGCACTCCACGGCAAACAGTTAATGACCCAAACTTTACTACTAGCAGAAAAAGCGCGATCGGGCATATCTAAAATTCCTGGTTTATCAGTTTTAGAACCATTAAATACACCAGGTTTTGCCGACTTAGACCAAACCAGGCTAACAGTAAAAGTATCAGATTTAGGAATCACAGGATTTGCAGCAGATGAAATTCTGCACTCTCAACTCGGCGTCACCGCAGAATTGCCAATGCCGCAACATCTAACATTTATTATCAGCTTGGGAAATACAGAATCAGATATTGAAAATCTAGTTAAAGGTTTCCAGAATTTAACTCAAAACAAAGGGGGCGGGCCAGGGGGCACCGCCCCTACAACTCAAAATTATTCCCATCCCCCTCTCCTCTCGCCCCGCGAGGCCTTCTTTTCCCCAACGGAAACAGTAGCAGCAGATAAAGCAGTCGATCG
>DMYK01000058.1:0-7066 GCA_003483675.1 Microcoleaceae cyanobacterium UBA11344 | reverse complement strand
TCATTACCTCAAAAGCCCTTGAATACCTGCAACAAATCCAGGCCGCCGGCGGAAAAATCACAGGTTGTAGCGATCCCAACATCCAAACTCTCAAGGTTGTGCGAAAGTAAATATTAAGGCTTGGGGGGAAATGGGGAGAATTTCTACTTCTTCCTGAGTTCCAACTTCGGTCTTGCTTGAATCTAAAATCTAAAATCTAAAATCTAAAATAGAACAACTATGCTTTGGCCCTACGTCACTCCTGGTATCCCAGACGATTTATTTGAACGTTTACCGGGTATTCCCATGAGTAAGCGAGAAGTCAGACTGCTGTTAATTTCTCACCTGCGGCTGCAAGCAGACTCAGTGGTGTGGGACATCGGCGCAGGTACTGGTACGATCGCCGTAGAAACAGGTTTGCTGTGTCCCAAAGGTCGAATTATCGCCATCGAAAGGGACGAAGATGTCGCAAACTTGATTCGCAGAAATTGCGATCGCTTCGAGCTCAACAACGTAGAAGTCATTGAAGGCAGTGCCCCGGAATGCCTCAAAAATTTGTCCAAACCCCCCCACCGAGTTTGCCTCGAAGGAGGTAGCCCCATTAAAGCCATTCTCCAAGAAGTCTGGCGGTACTTGCAACCCCACGGTCGAGTTGTGGCCACAGCAGGCAATTTAGAGAATCTTTACGCCCTTTCCGAAGGGTTCGCCGAATTGCAAGTCCGCAACATCGAGGTAGTCCAGTCCGCCGTCAACCGCTTAGAGACTCGCGGCCTCAGTCAAACCTTTGCCGCCGTCAATCCCATATTTATTCTCAGCGGCGAAAAGCTAGATTAGAAGGAAGGAAGAGGGAAGAAGGAAGAAGGAAAAAAGTTTTAATTGCAAATGCCCAAGGCCCCAGACCCGATACCCAAGGCCCCATTCCCATTCCTAAAATGTAATTCTTAACCTTTTTTAAGTCCCGTTAACCTTCATACTAAGAGTAAGGGCAACCATAGCTGGATTGACCGCCTGACTTGAGATATTTGGATGACCGATGGGGGAAGAACTCGTATCCTACAAAAATCCCAAATCTCAAATCTCAAATCCAAAATCGAATCACCCGCCGCCGTCTGCAAGAGAATTTCATTTTATGAATTGGTCTCGTATCCTGAGTGGAATAGTTGCGATCGTCCTTGCTTTGGGAATGATTATTTTGGGGGGATGGTACTTCACCATCGGCTTCGGAATCATCGTTTACCTTGGTCAATTAGAATATTTTCAACTAGCCCGTGCTAAGGGGATTGTACCTGCGGCCAAAACTACCTTAGTTGTCAGTCAAGTTCTGCTAATTACGGCGGCCCTTGCACCGCAACTCGTAGATGCCATGTTTCCCCTAGCTGGAACCTTCATCTGTTTCTACCTGCTGTTCCAACCGAAGTTATCGACGATCGCCGATATTGCCGCTTCTATTTTAGGATTATTCTACGGCGGTTATTTGCCCAGCTATTGGATACGGCTGCGAGTCGGACTTGACCCAGCCTATCAAGCCACAACTGGACTGGGACAAGCAGTGGCCAGCAATTCGCCGATTCACATTTACCCGCCGCTGTCTTGGGCAAACCTCAGTAATGTATCTTTGGGATTAACTTCGCTACTGCTGGCTTTCCTCTGCATCTGGGCCGCTGACATTGGGGCTTATTTTGTCGGCAAATTCTTCGGCCGAACTAGCCTTTCTCACATCAGCCCCAAAAAGACCGTTGAAGGTGCCGTGTTTGGGGTTTGTGGCAGCATAGCAGTGGGAGCCGCCGGGTCTTGGTATTTGAATTGGCCAGGGTGGCCCTATACTGGGGCTGCTTTTGGTCTGTTGATTGGTGTTGCCAGTTTGTTGGGGGATTTAACTGAGTCAATGATGAAGCGAGACGCTGGTGTTAAGGATTCGGGGCAGTTGATCCCCGGTCACGGTGGCATTCTCGATCGCACAGACAGTTATGTTTTTACCGCCCCGTTAGTTTACTATTTTGTGACTTTACTCTTGCCCGCGATCGACTTTTATCTAATTAATCGGTAATTGGGAATTGGGAATTGGGCATCGGGAATTGGGCATCGGGCATTAGTTAACAGTCAACAGTCAACAGTCAACAGTCAACAGTTAACAGTTAACAGTTAACAGTCAACAGCCAACAGTTAACTAACTAAGGCAAGACTCTAATTCCGCCCCGACAAACTATCTCGCCCGGATTCAAAATTAATTCCTCAATCTCGACTTCTGGCCCGAAATCAATTTTAAAACTCTTTAAAATATTCCTATTTAATTGTTGGGAAACTTCGATTTCTGGATTTTCAAACATCAATTCGTGACTGCTCGCCATCCGCAAACCAGTCCGCAATACAAAGGGAATTTGCATCCCGTCAGCGCGCAAAATTACAGCCGAAAGCGTCAACAAACCCGCGTCAATTGCGATTTGTGAATTTGCCAATTTCAGGGGCTGTTCCCGATCGGTCAACGGCAAAAGAGGTAGCAAAAATTCGCTCAAAGCATCTGCAAGCAAAGGTGCTTTCAGCGACGCATTTAGATCGGCTTGAATTAGCCGTAAAACGCCGAATACGGGAAAGGATTCTAAGAGGCGGAGTGGTTTGCCCTTGATAACTTGACCGAGGTTAACGCGAATGCCAGCACCCTCTAGGGCGACTTCTGTCAGGTGCAGTCCTCGATACACAGCACCGATCGCCACAGCCGTTACTTTGGGGATTGCTCCACTGAAGATTTGTCGATCGCTCCCCTCAATTTTCACCCTCAACTCGGACACCTGCTGAACTTGCGATCGCAGCCACAACTGCACCGCCGGAGACAGCACCGCACTCGCGATCCGGCTACCTTCACCCCTGGGCGGTATCTGCGACTCCTGATCGAGACTGGTAGTTTCTAGTTGACAGACACCGGCAGAGCCGTTAGGGAATTCACGAGAGTTGCGATCGACAGCCATAAACAATTTGAGAAGATTAAATTAACCTTAATATTCAAACACGAAAATATTACTTTACCTCGCCCGCTCTGGAAAACCCGATCGCCAGTTTCCAGACTATGACGGAAAACTGAAACATCCGAACTCAAACTCTTCCTGTAATATTTGTACCTATAGCCCAGCTAAATCCTGTCAAGATTTAGCTGGGCTGCAATCGAACCGACAACTTTACGAAGCAAAGATGCCTTATGGATGAAAGGCTGCAAAAAATCCTCGCCCAGTGGGGGATTGCCTCTCGCCGTCAAGCTGAACAGATGATTCTAGCTGGACGAGTGCGACTCAATGGCAATATTGTTCAGTTAGGACAAAAAGCGAATCCCGATCGCGATCGCATCGAAGTCGATGGAGTGCCGGTCTCTGCTATCGATCGACCGCAGTTAGTCTATCTGCTGCTCAACAAACCCGCAGGGGTAGTTTCCACTTGCAGCGATCCGCGGGATCGAGCGAAAGTTCTGGACTTACTACCCCCCAAACTACGCTCTGGTCAAGGCATCCACCCGGTAGGACGCTTAGACGCAGATTCTACCGGCGCGCTGCTGCTCACCAATGATGGTAAACTGACATTTTGTTTGACCCATCCGCGCCACTCAGTATCGAAAACTTATCAAGTTTGGGTGAAAGGCGATCCCCCCGAACCGGTGCTGCAAGCGTGGCGTCAGGGCATCATCTTGTCCGGCAGAAAGACCATGCCAGCTCAAGTTCGAGTGCTCGATCGCACCCGCGACCAAACCATGTTGGAAGTCATTATATCAGAAGGGAGAAATCGACAGATTCGCCGAACCGCCTCGCAGTTGGGATATCCAGTGGTGCACCTGCACCGCACAGCCATAGGCTCGATTCAATTGCAGTCGCCCTCAGAGCCAATATTACCAGTGGGCTGCTGCCGACCCCTTACAAATTCGGAAATTATTTTTTTATGGAGTCTAGTCAACCTAACATCAATCAATGTGCCGGTAAACGTCAAAGAGCACAGCATATGATCAAGAATTTATTGTTTTTATTCTTCAAAACCACTAAGAAAAAGTTGCACTCCCAAGAGGCAGAACGCGCCGAAAAGCTAGCAGAAATCGGGGCTCAACTCCGCCAATGCCGCGAACAGCAGTCGATTAGCTTGGAAAAAGTAGCTCTGGTGACCATGATTCGGTGTCATCTGCTGCAAGCGATCGAAGAGGGTCAACTCGACCAACTGCCCGAACCCGTCTACACTCAGGGTTTGATCAAGCGCTACGCCGAGGCGATGGGGCTCGACGGCGCTCAGTTCGCCGACTTTTTCCCGATCGAACCAGCACCTCGAGCGCTAACCAAGGTTTCCTGGCAGGATTGGCCCCAGTTACGGCCGATGCACCTGTACCTGTTTTACACATTTCTAATTATCTTTTCTGTGAATAGCCTGTCTCAGTTGATGGGAAGTTCTCTGACAACAAAGAATGTTACAAGTGCGCCAGACCTCGCCCTGCAGGAGCAAGAACGAGCCCGTTTAGTTGCCAAGTCCTTGAACGCCACCAAAAATCAGAAGGTGGATACTTACACTACCCTAGAAGCAGCAAAGGCCGGTGAAAGTTTAGGTAAATCTGGCAATAAACCGGTGATGGTTAACGTCACTTTCAAGGCCGAATCCTGGGTGCAGATTCAAGTCGATGGCAAAACCGAGTTTGAAGGAATTTTACCTTCAGGGACTGTACGCACTTGGCAGGCCCAAAAGGAATTGGTATTTTTAGCTGGCAACGCCGGCGGGGTAATGATTGCTGTGAATAACGGAAAGGCCGAATTGTTCGGAGCCCCTGGAGTTGTCAAAGAAGTTATTTTGAAAGCCGACGAACTTAAGCCTTCAGAAAAGCCGAAAACTGAAGGGTAATAGGTAATGGGGCATCGGGTATCGGGCATCGGGCATGGGGAATTGGTAATAGGTAATTGGTAATGGGTAAGTGAAAAGATAAAATGCGTTATTTTAAGTTTTACCTTTTTACTTGAAAGTCAATTACCAATGCCCCATGCCCCATGCCCCATGCCCCATGCCCCATCCCGGAGCAACGCTAGAGCCCAATTTTTAATTTTTATGGGGGGTGCGCCCGCAGATATAAGTGATGGTTTTTAGCCGATCGCGCACGTCCCAATTCAAAGCTTCGGGTCGATATCGCCATCCCCAATTTCCCTCTGCTTTCCCCGGAAAATTCATCCGCGCGTCAGTACCCAAACCCAACAAGTCTTGAAACGGAACAACTGCCAAATTAGCAATAGAACCCCAAGCCATGCGGATTAAAGACCAGTGAATCCCTTGGGGATCGATGCAGCCCAAATAACGCAGAACCTCATCTCTTTCGTAGTGTTGCAGTTGATTGAACCATCCGATAGTCGTGTCGTTGTCGTGAGTGCCGGTGTAGACTACGCAGTTACGAACGTAGTTGAAAGGCAAAAAAGGATCGCCAGGGCCACCGCCAAAAGCAAACTGCAAAATCTTCATTCCCGGAAACTCGAATCGATCGCGCAAAGCTTCTACTTCGGGAGTAATTACCCCTAAATCCTCAGCGATAATTGGCAGGTTGCCCAACTTCTCGTTAATTACCTCAAACAAAGCTGTTCCCGGCGCTTGAATCCACTCTCCCTCGATCGCAGTTTCTTGTCCGCGCTCCACAGCCCAGTAAGCATCAAATCCTCGAAAATGGTCAATCCGAGTCACATCTACATAATCGAAAATCGCTTCAAAACGCTGCACCCACCACTGGAAATTATTTGCTTCCAACTTTTCCCAATTGTAGACTGGGTTGCCCCACAATTGACCTGTATTGCTGAAGTAATCAGGAGGAACTCCGGCCATTAAAGCTGCTTCTCCTGTCTCTTCATCCAAGCAGAATGTTTCTGGATGAGACCACACATCCGCGCTGTCGTGAGCTACATAAATCGGAATATCGCCAATAATTTTAATGTCCCGCAGATTGGCATAGCGTTTCAACTCCGTCCACTGGCGGAAAAACTCAAACTGGACGTATTTGTAGTAATAAATCTCAGCATTTAGCTGCTGCCGCCACTTGTCTAATACCTCCGGTTTTCGATGGGCAATATCTGGTTCCCAATTGTTCCAGCTAACACCACCAAAGCAGTCTTTTAGTGCCATAAATAAGGCATAATCTTCCAGCCAAGTGTGTTTGCTGTTGCAAAAAGCTAAGAATTCTTTTTGCTGGATCGGCGATGCTTTGGCCTTGAAGTTTTCGCAAGCTTTTTTGAGCAAAGGCAATTTCAGCGCGATCGCCCGCTCGAACTCTACAGTATCGAGGGGAAATTCTGGCAAATTAGCCAAGTCTTCATCGGCGAGCAATTGCTCGTCCCGCAGCAGTTCTGGGCTAATCAGCAGCGGATTTCCAGCCATTGCTGAATAGCACGAATAAGGAGAATTGCCGTATCCTGTCGGGCCCAGCGGCAAGATCTGCCAGTATTGCTGGTCACTCTCTACTAAAAAGTCAATAAACCGATATGCTTCTATTCCCATGTCCCCTACGCCAAATCGACTGGGAAAGGATGTGGGGTGAAGTAGAATACCGCTCGAACGGGGAAAAAGCATAATCTATCTCAAGATATAGGGATTAAACATTGACAATTTGACCGAGATTCCCTATCTGTTCAAATTCGCAGTTTTTATGCTGATTTTCAGGGAATACACTTTTTTGATTGTCTCATATTTTAGGCGGCAATGTGTTTGGCAAATATTGGGATTCCACTCAACTGACAACTGCTGAGTAGATGGTCAAAAATCCATCTAATTTTTCTTTGACCAACCTCTAATTTATTTGTAGCGGTAAATTGCTCATAGCTAAAAATCAGCCGATCGCCTCCGAGAACCAATGCACAAATAAGCCGACTGTTTTGTATTCCAAGAAACAGTCGGCTCAGAAAATAGATGAAGCGAACCGCAACCCGATGCCGTTTCTTCCTAAGCTTGCTTGTTCAACAAGTTCTGAACTTGTCTCAGAGCAAGAGCGCCGATGTTGTATACGGCCCAGCCACCAGCCAACAAGACGGGGAGCAATACTATTAGTATGCGGAAGTCAAAATCCATGAGTTCTCCTCCTAAAGTTTTTTAACAAATTCTC
>DMYK01000606.1:1836-3351 GCA_003483675.1 Microcoleaceae cyanobacterium UBA11344 | reverse complement strand
TTCCCAATTCTCAATTCCCAATTATCAAGATACCGCCCAATTATTAGCAGATGCAGTCCAAGTCGCCCACAGCTTAAAAGACCAAAGAGCCGAAGCTTACGCCCTGGGAAATTTAGGCAAAATTTACGAAGAAAACCAGCAGTGGCCCGAAGCCAGAAAATTAATCGAAAAAGCCCTACTTTTATCCCAAGCAATTAGCGCCCCCGATCTTGCCTATCAGTGGCAATGGCAATTAGGAAGAATCCTCAAAAACCAAGGACAAACACCAGGAGCACTTGCCTCCTACACTCAAGCAGTCACAACTCTTGATTCTCTCCGCACCGACTTAGTTACGATTAGCTCAGATGTACAATTTTCCTTTCGAGAAAGTGTCGAACCAGTCTATCGGGAACTCGTGAGTTTGCTGTTGCAACCCACCGCTGGTAACAAACAAATCGAGCAATCAGCACTAATTCAAGCGCGACAAGTAATTGAATCTCTCCAAGTAGCTGAACTCGACAATTTCTTTCTGGATACTTGCAGTCAAGTGCGGCCAATAGAAATCGACAAAATCGATCCGCAAGCTGCTGTTTTTTATCCGATTATTTTGCCAGATAGATTAGAAGTAATTGTCAGACTTCCCGGTAAACCTTTGCGACATTACACCGCCTTTGTAGGGGAAGACAAAGTAGAAGAAACCCTCACGAAAATGCGAGTAGGTTTAACAAGAAATCTGTTGCGGCGAGCTTTAACAACTTTTCTCGAACCCTCACAACAGGTTGACAATTGGTTGATTCGTCCCATCGAATCAGATTTAGCAGCCAGCGGAGTTAAAACATTAGTGTTTATTTCTGACGGTTCCCTGCGAAATATTCCTATGGCTACCCTGCATAATGGCGAACAGTATTTAGCCGAAAAATACAGCGTTGCAGTGGCACCGGCGCTGCAATTAGTAGACGCTAAACCTTTAGCCAAAGAGAAATTTAAAATACTCACTGGCGGAGTCAGCGAAGCTCGCCAAGGGTTTGATGCACTCCCCGGAGTTGCATGGGAATTGCAGAGTATCGGGGCCGCAATTCCGACTACAAAACTGTTAAATCAATCTTTTACAGAATCGAATTTAAAAGCGGCAATAAGTTCTGTTCCTTTCTCGATCATTCACTTAGCAACACACGGCGAATTCAGTTCCAAATCTGAAAATACTTTTATTCTAGCTTGGGACAATCGAATTAATGCTAAAGAGCTTAATAATCTGTTGCAACGGCATAAAAAAGACGATCGCGCGATCGAGCTTTTAGTGCTCAGCGCCTGTAGAACCGCCGTCGGAGACAGGCGAGCCACCTTAGGTTTAGCGGGAGTAGCCGTGCGAGCCGGAGCCCGCAGTACCTTAGCATCTTTGTGGTATGTCAGCGATGATGCAACTGCTGTATTAATGACCAAATTTTACCAAGAATTAGCCCAGTCTCAGACAACAGGAAATAGCATCACAAAAGCTGAAGCTCTCCGCCGCGCCCAACAAGCGCTGATGCGGGATGA
>DMYK01000606.1:0-1803 GCA_003483675.1 Microcoleaceae cyanobacterium UBA11344 | reverse complement strand
TAATCCGCCTTATTTCTTAGTCTCCGCAGAGAGGGACGAAAGTTTGTGTAGGGGCTATCCCCCCGTGGTAGCCCCGATTTCCATCACCGAGTGACTGCAAACCGCTCGTTTTTAATGTTCGCTAATATGCTTAATTCCCCATTCGTGCATCGCATCAATAATCGGTTTGAGACTTGCTCCCACAGGCGTTAGTGAATATTCAACTTTCGGCGGCACTTGCAAATAAATTTCCCGATGCACAATCCCGTCTGATTCCATCTCCCGCAGTTGCTGCGTCAGCATTTTCTGAGTAATGCCACTCACAGCTCGTTGCAGCTCGTTAAAACGCTTCACTCCTGGAAATAGCTCCCGCAGAATCAAGACTTTCCAGCGCCCGCCAATTACCTCTAGAGTTCGTTCTACAGGGCAATTTGCGCGATCGATACTTGCTTTAACTTGCATAGTATTTTTGGGTAGTAACTTTTTGGGTAGTACCTTACTTAAAAGTGCGTACTTCCCATAATAGCTTGACTCGGTTTAAACTTGAAATATACCAGAAACACCCAGATAGGTTTCACAGAGGATTTATCAAATGATTGCCATTCGCAAAAGTGCAGCAAGAGGACACGCAAATCACGGTTGGCTGGACAGTTATCACACATTTTCGTTTGCCAATTATTACGACCCAAATTATATGAGCTTTCGCTCTTTACGGGTAATTAATGAAGATATCATTAACCCCGGCAAAGGTTTCGGCACTCACGGCCACACCGACATGGAAATCATTACTTATGTATTGGAAGGAGCATTAGAACATAAGGACAGTTTGGGTACTGGTGCGATAATTAAACCCGGTGAAGTGCAGCGGATGAGTGCTGGTACGGGCATCCAGCACAGCGAGTTCAATCCCTCGCAAACAGACCCGGTTCATTTACTACAAATTTGGCTGTTACCGGATACAAATGGATTGCCGCCAAGTTACGAACAGCGGGATTTTCCCTTAGAAGAAAGGCGGGGAAAGTTGCGATTAGTTGCGGCGCGAGATGCTAGAGATGGTGCGGTGAAAGTGCATCAAGATGTCGATTTGTATGCGGCTGTTTTGGATAAAAAATCGCGGGTTTCTCATGCTTTGCAGTCAAATCGCCATGCTTGGGTGCAAGTGGCTCGCGGCTCAGTTTTGCTCAATGGTTTGCCTTTGGAAAAGGGCGACGGGGCGGCGGTTAGTGATGAGTCTGAGTTGGTGATTGAAGCGACAGCAGATGCTGAAATCTTGCTGTTTGATTTAGCGTAAAATTGTATGGGAAATCCCCGACTTCTCCCAGAAGTCGGGGATTTGAGAACCCTCGGCGGTTGAAACCGCTACTACACAAACGAAGTCCAATCTTAACGGACTAATAAATTAAGAGGCCATCCAAGATTTTGTCCCAAAAATACCTGCTATAAGTTCGGGAATACCAAAATCAACATCTAATTTCTTTCACTCTTTTCTTTCTTACTCTCCACCCTCTGCGCTCTCTGCGCTCTCTGCGGTTAATCAAAAAAACTATTTTACAAATAACATAGGATTGCCATACCTGAAATTTGTGTCAAAATATGCCACAAGCCGGAAAAGTTTTCCGTCAGTTGAGATATTGATATGTTAAGTTGAAAAAAAATGAATTACAGCAGAACAATTCCGGCTTTTTTGAGTGCTACGATCGCCCTAAGCACGATCGCCCTAATTCCCTTCACATCACCTCAAATCGCCCTAGCCTTAACCGCCGACCAAGTTAAAACCGTTGCTAAAGCTGTCACCGTCCGCATAGAAGGGCCAAAGGGCGGTTC
>DMYK01000609.1:10316-11291 GCA_003483675.1 Microcoleaceae cyanobacterium UBA11344 | reverse complement strand
TAACTGTGTTTATCACCGCACCTTCTCCAAACCTGACCCAAACCAGACTGCCCGACGACTTGTTTGCAGCAATTAACGCCCTCAAACAAGAGTTGAACGCCGTCATTCTCGCCCACTATTACCAAGACTCCGACATTCAAGACATCGCCGACTGCATTGGTGATTCCCTAGAACTTGCCCGCAAAGCCGCCAACACCGACGCCGATGTCATAGTTTTTGCCGGAGTTCATTTTATGGCGGAAACCGCCAAAATCCTGAATCCCGACAAATTAGTATTGTTGCCAGACTTGAATGCAGGTTGCTCCCTCGCCGACAGTTGTCCTCCCGAAGCCTTTGCAGCTTTTAAAGCCGATCGACCAGGACATTTAGTAATTTCCTACATTAATTGTACCGCAGCAATTAAGGCCATGAGCGACATTATTTGCACCAGTTCCAACGCCGCCAAAATAGTCAGCCAAATTCCTGAAGATCAGCCGATAATTTTTGGGCCAGATCGCAATCTTGGTCGCTACGTTATGGAACAAACAGGCAGAAAAATGGAAATTTGGCAAGGAGCTTGCATTGTCCACGAAAACTTCTCAGAAAAAAAGATAGTCCAGCTAAAAATAGAAAATCCAGAAGCCGAAATAATTGCCCACCCAGAATGCGAACCTCCCGTACTTCGCCACGCCAATTACATCGGCTCCACCACTGCTTTGCTGAAATACTCTCAAGCTAGTTCCAGCCAAGCATTTATTGTTGCAACTGAGCCGGGAATCATTCACCAAATGCAAAAACAAGCTCCTGAAAAACGTTTTATTCCCGCTCCGGCCACTAATAATAATTGTGCTTGCAACGAATGCCCGCACATGAGGTTAAATACTCTCGAAAAGTTATATCTGGCGATGAAAAATCGGACTCCAGAAATTACCATGCCTCAAGATCTGCAAATAGCAGCTTTCAAGCCAATCCAGCGAATGTTAGAAATGAGTTAAC
>DMYK01000609.1:9810-10110 GCA_003483675.1 Microcoleaceae cyanobacterium UBA11344 | reverse complement strand
AACCTTCACCGCCTGATGACTCAACGGACGATCGCCCGCGCCCTATCTCTCCAAAACTCCCGCCAATTATCCGTAGAAATTCACTACACAGGCAGCAGCCAGCAACTCATGCAAGACTGGTTGGGAACTGATCTTCTTTATCATCAACAGTCAGACGGAGATTTGGGCGCGAGAATGCTCGCAGCCTTTCAAAAATCTTTTAATTTGGGTATTGACAAAGTAGCAATTATCGGCACAGATTGCCCGAATTTGAAAGAACAGATTATTGCCAAAGCTTTTGACGAGCTCAGTGAGAAAGAT
>DMYK01000609.1:5673-9779 GCA_003483675.1 Microcoleaceae cyanobacterium UBA11344 | reverse complement strand
CATGATACCGGAATTGTTCGATGGGATTAACTGGGGAACCAGTGAAGTATTTGCTGATACGCTGGCGATCGCCCAAAAGCTAGGTCTAAATATTGCCAATCTTCCTACTCTTGCAGATATCGATCAACCAGAGGATCTGCTCGGTTTAGATATCAATATATTGCCATAATTAAAAGTATATGTAAGTCTAAAAATACATAAAAAATAATCATCATTTTTATCAAAAAAACCCTTGACTATAAAACCGCAATGTCATAATATAGTAAATGTATTTGTCTAACCAAATGCTGACTATCAGTAGTGGTTAGACAGCGCTTGAGAGAATTCTCTCAGGCGCGAGAAAAAGCAAGTATAGCAGAAGGAAGTTCGGCAACGGATTTTGTAACGCATTTAATGGATGTCAGGAAGTTCGGCAACGGATTTTGTAACGCATTTAACGGATGTCAGGAAGTTCGGCAACGGATTTTGTAACGTATTTAACGGATGTCAGGAAGTTCGGCAACGGATTTTGTAACGTATTTAACGGATGTCAGGAAGAAGGAAGAGGTAATTCCAGGCAAGGGTTTCAGCTTAAGCTTTGTACAAAACCCACTCTAACGGTGTTCTTGATTTTGTATGCCAGAAGCTCCGAATCTCAAAATTTCCATTATCATTCCAGCATTAAACGAAGCTCCTACGATCGCCCAAGTCATCTCCACCGCCCGAAATGCCGAAAATGTCGAAATCATTGTCGCTGACGGTGGCAGCCGCGACGGTACTGTTGAAATAGCGCAATATGAGGCCGATCGAGTGATCTCCACCATTCCAGGCCGGGCTACCCAAATGAATGCAGGCGCGATCGCCTCAACTGGAGATATCCTGCTGTTTCTTCACGCAGACACTTATTTGCCCCACGGGTATGACACTCGCGCCCGTCAAGCCTTAGCCAAACCCGGAACAGTCGCGGGTGCCTTTGAACTCAAGATTGATGCCCCTTTACTCAGCCTGCGACTGATTGAAAAAGGGGTCAACTGCCGATCGCACTTCCTGGAAATGCCCTACGGGGATCAAGCCATTTTCCTCAAAACAGCTACTTTTAACCACATTGGCGGCTTTCCCGACTGGCCCGTCATGGAAGACTTTGATTTGGTGCGCCGATTGAAAAAACAAGGCCGCATCGAAATATTGCCCCAAGCAGTGCTGACTTCAGCCCGCCGCTGGCAGCAGCTTGGGGTACTTAAAACCACGGTCATCAATCAAATAGTAATTATTGCTTATTTTCTCGGAGTGTCGCCCGATCGACTCGCTTTCTGGTATAGAGGACAAAAGAAAAATTATTCTAAAAACTAAAGAAAAGTAAACTTTTCTGAAGCTGGCTGTCAATTATGTAAATAGGCTACAGGTCCCTGCGTAAAATATGACTTGAACGCCTCAACTTTCTTTGATACCGAGGAGAAACTAAATATGGCCGACTCCAGAAATGCAGAACTTATTCAACCCTTTAACGGCGACCCCTTCACGGGTCATCTAGCAACTCCGATTAGTGCTTCTGATTTTACCAAAGCATTCATTGGCAACTTGCCAGCCTACCGTAAAGGACTCTCCCCCCTAGTTCGGGGCCTAGAAATCGGCTTGGCACACGGTTATTTCCTTGTCGGCCCAGAAATCATCCTCGGACCACTGCGGGACTATCCAGAAGCTGCTAATCTTGGTGGACTAATTACAGCCATCGCCTTAGTTCTAATCGGCACATTAGGTATGTCTGCTTACGGTCTGGTATCTTTCCAAGAGAACAGCACCTACGCCAGCGCCAATCCAATGACTCCCGAAGCCCTGAAAACCGGTGAAGGCTGGAGCCAACTCACCGCTGGTTTCTTCGTTGGTGGAATGGGTGGTGTCTTTGCCGCCTATTTCTTACTCGAAAACTTGAAGGTCGTCGATGCCATGTTCCGGGGCTTAGTCAACTAGACGGCTCTCCGAATTATCTCTGTTGCAACAAACTAACTTTAGCTGGGAGAATTTTGATATGACCGGTTCATACGCTGCTTCTTTTTTGCCTTGGATCTTGATTCCGCTAGTTACCTGGGTAATGCCAGTTGTGGTAATGGGTTTGTTGTTTGTCCATATTGAAAGCGACGCCTAATCTTTACCAACAAAGGAAGACAGAAGTTGGATGGTTGACGAATAATTGGTCTGAAGCCTCTAGATAAATCTAGCGAGAATCAGAAAAAATTGTTTTGAGATTGCTGGTAGCCAGAAAACTTGATTTCTTTACCTGAATTCCCAGAATTGATCGGTGAACTAATTCTTCCGTCTTCTTCCTTCTCAACTCGACCTTGCCAAAAAACCTCTGCCGTGCAAGCAGAGGTTTTTTTTGCAATTGAGACAAATCATCCGATCGGAGAGGACAAATTGCCAAATCCTAAGCCATAATTACGATCGTCCACCCCCTCATCAAGAGACAGCGATGAAATTACCCCTCGCGCGCAGAATCCTAGCTCCATTCCTGATCTCGGTACTGCTGCTCGTCACCGCTTGCGGTCAAACTCAGGCCCCCTCTCGCTGGGACAAAGCCCAGCAGGAAAGCACCCAAAAATCTCCTCCAGCAAAGCAGACACCCGCTGATCAATCCACTGCTCAAAATCAAAACCTGCCCAAGACGCCAGTCGCGGGTGACAAATTAAATAAATATTTCCCGTCGTCTGACGACGGATTCGATCGCGTCTTCGCTCAAGAAAAGTCAGGTTTTGCTGAAGCTAAGTTGAACAAAGGCGGTAAAAATGTCGCGATGCTGTCCATCAACGACATCGCCGGCAACCCATCGGCTGGGGCAAAATTTCAGCAAAGTACCAAGCAAATTGGTGGCTATCCCGCTGTTACCCAAGGTGCCAATGGCACTGCGGTGCTCGTGGCAAATCGCTACCAGGTGAAAGTTCAATCCCGCGATCCATCTTTTTCAGCTAGCGATCGCGAACATTGGCTGACAAAATTTAACCTCAGCGACCTTGCTAACGTCAAATAGCAATACCTCTGATCATAGTCCGCGCCCGACTTAAGTCTGACTCTTTGGAACCAAATCTTTACCCAGACTGTGAGACTTTTGCCATCTGCCAAAAGTAATACCTTTGAGTCCTGTTAAACCATAAGGAGTTTTTTGTGAGCAAAACCGTCTTTGAATTAGTCGATAAATTACCTACAGACAACCTCACTGTCAAAGCTCTGCGAGCTCTTGACTTTGTGGTTCCCGGCGAGTGGAACAATTTAGTTGGTTTTGAAAATACCATTCGCACCGTTACTGGCGAAACAGATGAAGACCTGATTCAGCAAATTGGCGATCGGGCTATCTACCTCTACAACGATAAATCTGAAGGCTACCAGCGCGCTCTCTGGCTCTACCAAACGATCGACAGTGCCTCCAGCGCCTTGGGTACAGCCGCAATGGCTAACAAAATTGCTCAAAATGTTTCGTTTTTGTCCTTCCTCGGCAATATCACCCCCAAGCCGGAAAAGGCTCAAACTATTGATTTGTCTTTGAAGTTAGTCACTGAGTTGCTGGCTTTTTGCCAAATTAACGGCATTCCCGGCGACAGCATCGGCGATTTTGCTTCGGCTTTGGGCGACTACGGCGGCGAGTCTCTGATGCGGATGGCTGCTTTGGTTTGCTTTGATGGTTTGATTCCCCTGGGCCCAGACTTTATCCTCGCCACTCAGTCTTGGATAAACAAGCTTTCTCCTAGCGATTTGCAAGAAAATTCGGCATTTAAGTCGATCGGCAGCATGATTCCTGGGGGTAATCCTGCTGGCCAATTGGGCTTTATCGGTGACAGCTTTAACTCGGTTTCTGGCTGGATGAGCTCTTTTGTGAGCGATCGAGGTTTGACTCCCCAAAACGTACTCGGCCACTTGCAGACTTTTGTGGAAATTTCCGCCGATAAGGTGGACTACGTGGGGGCGTTCCTCGATATGAGCACCAACTACTACGAACACACTGGCGTTCAAACTTTGGCCCGCCGTTTGATTGAACGAGCTGTCGCTGAGATTTAGAATCAGCAAAGGAGTTTTGAATTGTAGAGACGCCATTAATCGCGTCTCTACAAGCGTTTTTAACTCACAACTCATAACTCATA
>DMYK01000609.1:0-5663 GCA_003483675.1 Microcoleaceae cyanobacterium UBA11344 | reverse complement strand
CGCACTGCGCACCTTACCACTATAAGTAGCGTGTCAAACTACTTTTTGCGTAAGTCCTGTCATACTAACTTTTTCACAGGAAGCACCAATGGCAGAAAAACCGAAGAATCCAGCATCTGGCGAAGCCGAAACTCAAGGCCTTTCTGCTGAAAACACTCCGAGTTCCGACGATCGGCAAACCACTGACATTAAGAGCACAGACAAGCCTGAGCCGGCAGCAAAAAAAGCGGCCGCTAAGGCTGACGGTGACAAGCCCCCAGCTAAAGCTAAAAAGGAAAAAGCTCCTGCTGTTGAAGACAAGCCGTTTGCAGAATTTATTCAACAAGATTATTTGCCGGCCTTACAAACTGCTTTGACTAAGCAGGGCGTTCAGGATTTAGACGTGAGTTTTGCCAAGCAAAAAATCCCCGTTGCTGGCATGAGTTCCGCCGGAGATTGTTGGCAAGTAGTTGGCAAATTCCAAGCAGGTCAGCGCCAATTTAACTTGTATTTTCCTCAAGAAAACATTCAAAGTCAAAGGGCGTTTTCTTGCGCTGAAAATGAAACTCAAACCAGTACGCTGGAGCCTTTTTTGATTGATGAG
This sequence comes from Microcoleaceae cyanobacterium UBA11344, assembly GCA_003483675.1. Lineage (GTDB taxonomy): Bacteria > Cyanobacteriota > Cyanobacteriia > Cyanobacteriales > Microcoleaceae > Microcoleus. The sequence goes on along the minus strand of DMYK01000609.1, from coordinate 5,080 downwards.
CGCAAGATTACTCTAGATTTAATGGTCTTTGGAGTTGTCCAGCGACTTAATGCTCAAAAATGGCTGAATCTTAATTAGTCAGGACTTACGCAAAGCCTATGTGTCATGCTGAGCGCAGCGAAGCATCTCTGAGATCCTTCGCTGCGCTCAGCATGACAGAACTACTCTCAAATGCGTAAGTCCTGTAATAACTAATAACTAATAACAACTAACCAATAACTAATAACCAATAACTAATGACCTATTTGTTAGGAAATTGTGAGCTCGCATAATCCCATGAAGGTCAACGTCAGTTTCTAATAAACAAGCGTGACCACTGTTAGCCAGCATCAGCATTTCAGCATTGGGAATTACCTTGACTAAAAGCTTCCCTTCTGCTATAGAAGGCAGCAGCCGATCGGCACCACTAGCAATTACTAGGGTTGGCTGTTCGATCGCCCGCAACTCGTTTTCGTTTACATTGAACGATCGCACTAAAGCTAATCTCCAAACAGAGGTGCTTTGAGGCACCGCTTGCATCGCTTCTAGCAAAGCTCGGCGCTCGGATCGCCCAATCTTTCCCAAGGATGCTAACATCGGCAATAAACCCACAACCGAAAGCGGATAAAGGCTTGCCGGCAGCCACTGAGTCAGGTGAGAACCCCACTGTACCCAAGGCTGTTGTCGGAATGAAGAAGCTGGATTGACTAAAATTAATCGATCGCACAATTGAGGAGCTTCTAAAACAATTTTCATCGCCAAACACCCCCCAAATGACTCGCCACACAGATAAACCGATCTGTGAAAACCGGCTGCCTTTTCTGCTGCAATTAAGGCTATTGTTTCCCTGACGAGTACCTCCCAACAGGCTGTATCATTAACGGGTAGAGCCAAGCAGCGAATGTCGAAATCCTGGGCTAATTTAGGAATTTGCGATCGCAGCAGCAAACCACTACCATCCATACCAGGTAAAAATACAAATAAAGGGCGATCGGCTCTCGGCTCCAAAGGCGCGATCAAACGAAGCTTTTTGTTAGCATCTGGCATGATTTATGTCAATCGAATTGAGATTTGAGATTTGAGATGGGAAATTTGACAACAGTTAACCGTCAACCGTTAACCGTTTCCCCCTGACAATGTTCTGTAAGTTCAGCAACAACTGCTTTGGCTTGTTTCCCTCGGTATTGCTGTTGTCGATCGCCCGTAATCCAGTATGGGTCGCCGACTAAGATGTTAACTCGCCTGTAAACTATGACAGGATGCCATCCAGCTCGATCGAATAACGGTTCCGAAGGAGCGAACCAACTCAACAACCTCAGCGGTATGCCCGATCGGGCGACATAGGCAAAAAGACAGGTGCGACCCTCTGAAAGTTAATTCTATCCTCATGTAGGTTAACATTTCTTTACCAAATTGGCGATCGGCAGTAGTCAGAAACCGGGTTTTTTTACGAAAATATTGCATCTGAGCCTTAATACTGCTGAAAAACCCGGTTTCTTTGCTATTTACAGAAACCAAAAACCTATAAGTCTTGTTGCGACTTCTATAAAAATGTTGAGAACAGCCCTCAAACCAAGTTAGGGTAGCTAAACTGAGAAATTTACAGTGCAGATTGACGCACTGTCAAAGTATTTTTACGCAAGTCTTGATAGTAATCTCGCCAGGCACAAAATGAATAACCTCCAAAACTATCGCCTTAAATGCACCCTGACCTTCGGCGACATTTACGGTCAAATCATTATTTGGCTGATAGTCATCTTCCTGAGTCTAGCCTCCGCCCTCGCCTTGTGGAGCAGCGTCCGTCAAATCTACGCTTTAGCCACCGTCGGTTTGATCTTAGTGCTGTCTCTGCCCTTCTTGCTGTTTGCCTTTGTTACCACTCTGCTAAATCACATCGAAGTGACTGCCGTAGACCCCGCTACCCTTGCCAAACCATCCGCTAGCGGAGATTTGCCAAGTCAAAAACCAGCCCAAGCCGTGGGCTAATCCAATTCAAGATTTTTGATTTTCAACTAGACCAGCAAGATTCCCCCACCATAGCTGTACCCAGCTTGGTGGTGGGAGGAATGCGATCTCCGAAAAGCGATTGCACCGCCGACCAATCCGACAAGCTTCGCCAAGAGCAAGGGAGGCGGTGTATGAGTAAACGAACCCTTCGACCCTTCGACCCTTCGTCGAAGGGATCAGGACGACGCTCCGCTCAGGACGGCGCTCCGCGAGCGGGCATCGCAAATTCCTGGCTCCATCCCTTGCTTTCTTTATTTTCACGAGATACAATAATATTAGAGTTCGTGAAGATAATGTCCCAAATAATCACCGCCAAGCTGAAACTAAACCTGACCACCGAGCAAAAAGCTTTGGTGTCTCAGACTGCTTTAGCCTATCGTGATGCTTTGAACTATACTTCACAAGTCGCTTTTGATGCAGGCAAAACCAGTAATGGTGCTAAGTTGCAGAAGGCTGTCTACAATGAATTGCGAGTTAGATTTGGGCTTGGAGCGCAGATGGCTTGCAATGTACCTAGACAAGTATCTGGAACCTACAAGACCCTCTGGACTAAGGTAAAACAATCTAACGATGCTATTGCCAAAGGCTACACCAAGAGACGCTACAAAGGGCTAGACAAAGCCCCCAAATATATCTCTCGAACTTGTACCCTAAATTATCAGCGAGACTATTCTTTTAAAACCGAGCAACAGGTGAGTCTCATCACGCTCCAAGGTCGAATAGTAGTCCCATATGATGGCTACAATAAGCATTTAGATCTAATTGCCAATGGTGCCAGAATTGGAGCGGCAAAGATTGTCTATCAGCGTTCTTCTAAGGTCTACTATTTGATGGTAAGTATCGAAGTAGAAACGCCGGTCGTTGACCCATTGAAAATAACCAGAGTTTCTGGTGTTGATGTGGGAATGCGCTATCTAGCCGTGGAAACAGACTTGAAAAATAAGTCTAAATTCTATTCGGGCAAGGAAGCTAGACATAAAGCCAATCGCTATCACAAAGCTAGACAGACTCTTCAGCGTAAAGACACTCGTTCTGCCAAGCGTAGACTAATCGCTTTGTCTGGAAGAGAAAGACGGTTTATCGTTGATGTAAACCACCAAATCAGCAAGGAAATTGCTAAACCTAACAGCCTAATTGGACTAGAGAACTTGACCGGAATACGGGATAGAACTAAGTCTATATCTGGTAAGAAGGGAAGCAAAAAACAGCGTAGAGCTAATCGAAATAAGGCTAAGTGGTCCTTCGCAGAATTGCATGGCTATATTGACTACAAAGCTAATCTAAATGGCTCTCTAGCTACTAAAGTTCCGGCGCACTACACGTCGAAAAGTTGCCCCAAATGTGGACATACTTCAGATGCGAATAGACCGAATAAAGGACTATTGTTTCGCTGTGAATGTTGCGGTCACGAGTTGCACGCAGATTTGGTTGGTGCGCGAAATGTTGCAATGAGAACGCTGCTAGTTCGGCAAGACTGGGCTAGTACGGGGAGCTTGTCAGTATCCCCCGATGTGTCGAGCGGTGAAACCAAAGCTGAGGTTCTTCAAAGGTTCTCAGAATTGCGGTGGAGTTTAGATACAAGCCCCCATCATAGCGGTACTCCACTTGATGGTGGGTAATTGACAAGTTAAAAAGTTCCTTACCTTTGCGTGAGGATTTTTTTTGTGCATCAGAATTACCTGTACAGCAGAACACTCAACATTACTCAAAAAATGCTAGAACACGACGTAATCATTGTGGGCGGCGGTTTAGCAGGTTGCCGCGCAGCCGTGGAAATTGCCCGGACTGACCCCAGTTTAAAGGTAGCTGTTGTTGCCAAAACTCACCCGATTCGATCGCACTCCGTCGCAGCCCAAGGCGGCATGGCCTCCAGCCTGCAAAACGTCGATCCAGACGACGATTGGAAAGCCCACGCCTTCGACACCGTAAAAGGTTCAGACTATTTAGCTGACCAAGACGCCGTAGAAATTCTCACCCGCGAAGCACCCGGTGTAGTCATAGACTTAGAACACATGGGAGTCCTCTTCTCTCGCCTCCCAGACGGCAGAATAGCCCAGCGCGCTTTTGGCGGACATTCCCACAACCGCACCTGTTACGCCGCCGACAAAACCGGTCACGCTATCCTCCACGAATTGGTCAATAATCTGCGCCGTTACGGGGTTCACATCTATCAGGAATGGTACGTCACCCGCCTGATTTTGGAAGCAGGACAAGCTAAGGGCGTAGTTATGTATCGCCTTCTAGACGGTCAAATTGAGGTCGTGCGGGCTAAGGCGGTGATGTTTGCTACGGGGGGTTATGGCCGGGTTTACAACACGACCTCGAACGATTACGCCTCGACTGGAGACGGTTTGGCGATGACTGCCCAGGCGGGATTGCCGCTGGAAGATATGGAATTCGTGCAGTTTCACCCGACTGGTTTGTATCCCGTGGGAGTGTTGATTTCAGAGGCTGTGCGGGGCGAAGGGGCTTATTTGATTAATTCAGAGGGCGATCGATTTATGGCGAATTATGCCCCCTCGCGGATGGAATTAGCGCCTAGAGATATCACATCCAGGGCCATCTCCTTAGAAATTCGTGCAGGCCGAGGAATTAATGTTGATGGTAGTGCTGGCGGCCCTTTTATTTACCTCGATTTGCGGCACATGGGACGGGAAAAAATCATGAGCAAAATTCCTTTTGCTTGGGAAGAAGCGCACCGTTTGTTAGGAATTGATGCGGTCAATCAGCCCATGCCAGTGCGTCCTACGGCTCACTATTCAATGGGGGGAATTCCTACTAATATTCGCGGGCAAGTTCGCAGCAGCGCTGATGGTTTAGTGGACGGTTTCTTTGCTGCGGGCGAAGCAGCTTGTGTGTCAGTTCACGGCGCTAATCGTTTGGGCAGCAATTCGCTTTTGGAATGCGTAGTTTATGGCAAAGTTACTGGCGCCACCATAGCACAATTCGTGCAAAATCGCAAGTTGCCATCTGTAGACGAACAGTTGTATATCAAGGAAGCAGGCGAGCAAATTCAGGCCCTTTTAGAGCGTCCCGGAAAATACCGAATTAATCAAATCCGGCAGCAGTATCAAGATACTATGACTGAGTATTG
>DMYK01000636.1:5848-6463 GCA_003483675.1 Microcoleaceae cyanobacterium UBA11344 | reverse complement strand
TGGTTTATCAAACTTACAATGGCTATGTTTTGTCTCAATTTAAAAAAATGGAGCAAGACTTTAGGAATACAGGCGAAGTTCGCTCGAAGCACGCGATGCACTTGATTCGCTTGTTGTTGTCGGGAATTACGGTGCTGAAAGAGGGTTTTGTGCCGGTTCGAGTGCTGGATTATCGATCGCAATTGCTATCTATCCGCAACCAAGAAGTACCCTGGGATGAGGTGAATCGGTGGCGGTTGGATTTGCATCGAGAGTTCGATCGCGCTTTTGCTACAACTCGCTTACCAGAACGTCCTAATTATGAGAAAGCTAATCAGTTTTTGATTGAAGCGCGCCGAAGTGCGATCGGCGAAAAGTTGTGAGTGAGCAAATATAAGACGAATGAAATTCGTAAGGTGCGCATTGCGCACCCTACATAAAGTAAGGTGCGCATTGCGCACCCTACATAAAGTGAATGAAATTCGTAAGGTGCGCATTGCGCACCCTACATAAAGTAAGGTGCGCCCATAAGCACCCTACATAAAGTAGGTGAATAAAATTCGTAAGGTGCGCATTGCGCACCCTACATAAAGTGCGCATTGCGCACCCTACATAAAATTCGTAGTACGATCGACT
>DMYK01000636.1:5359-5828 GCA_003483675.1 Microcoleaceae cyanobacterium UBA11344 | reverse complement strand
GTCCAATCCTGATGCAAAAGTTGCACTCAATGAACTATTGATTCAAGTGAGGATGGCATCTGTCTGATCCCAAATCTTGCTTAAATATCCTCTTTATTTCTTGGTCTCGCGTTGCGCGGACTTCGTTTGTGTAGCTGCGATTTTAATCGCCGAATGTCGAGGAGGTAACTACGCACAAATTAGATTGTGAGTTTATGGTTTCTGGTAATTTAGTGTTCATTGGTGGCGGGTTTTGTGAAGAAGATTTTTTTTACCGCAGAGGGCGCAGAGGGCGCAGAGAAAGAGAAAAGAGAGTAATGTTGTGGGACTCATTTTTTGTACCTGCGTGGTGTGTACACCCATACGCCTCCGTGTTTGCGGGGTACAATTCGAGTCTGACTTGAACCGACTATGACTAAAGTTCTCATGTCTGCGTCTTGTGGTTGGAATTCGCCGAGGGTGCAAACGCGCACGGATTGTCCTTGTCTGC
>DMYK01000636.1:3850-5287 GCA_003483675.1 Microcoleaceae cyanobacterium UBA11344 | reverse complement strand
GGATTGTAAAATGCGATCGCGAAATCTGCGATCGCCGCCGCCGAAATCCGCTGTTCTATGACCTCCCAAGGCTTGAGAATGTCGGAAAGCGAAATCACGCAAAAATCGTGGCCGAGGGGTGCTCCGATCGCAGCGGCGGCCGCCTGCATGGCTGAAATGCCCGGTGCAACCCGGATGTCGATGCCCTCCCATTCGGGTTTGGCTGTGAGTTCGATCGCCTCAAACACCGCCGCCGCCATCGCAAAAATCCCCGGATCTCCTGACGAAATCACGGCGACAGATTTTCCGGTTGCTGCTAAGTCTAGGGCGAAACGGGCGCGATCGATCTCTTCCCGGTTGTCGGAATCGTGCCGCTTTTGTCCTTCCCGCAGGCTTCCAGCTAAGTCGAGATAAAACTTGTAACCTACCCAATCTGTGGCTTCCCTCAGTATTTCCTTAACTTCTGGGGACATCCACGCAGCGCCTCCGGGCCCGGTACCGACGATCGCCAGTTTGCCGCGACTAATTCCGATCGCGCTTGCATTTAGGGGTTCCGCAGCCAGGGCGATCGCACAACTGAACCCTAATGTGCGATCGCCCTTGACTAATTGACTGTTTGCACCGGCTGCTGTCAGCGCGATTTTGGCGGCCTGATTTTCGCTGAATTCAATTGAGTCTAATTCGATCAGTTCCGATTGATTTAAAAAACGGACGGGAACTTGAAAATATTCTGAAACTGCCTCAATTGCCGGATTTCCCATCTCATCTTTTAATCCAAAACATCCCGCAATTGATCCAACGGCTAAACCTGTTTTTTCCAATAATTGCTGCACGCAAGACACTGCTATTTCTGGCTCAATATTCGATAGCTGCGAGAGTGCAACTGCTGCAATTTTCGGATGGTAAACTAAACAATCTGGCGCTGGCACCATTGCTTTTTCGGTGACGCGGATGGTTAATTTGGCATCGGGGGCGATCGGCAAATTGCTCTCGGAAAGCCATCTAGCAGCCCCTTCTAGCCGTACTTTCGCCCCGGCGAGCAAATTTGAAATAAAAGTTTTCGCATCGTCTGGATTCGCTAAATAATAGCCTTGGGGAGGACTCAGCAGCGCGGTGCGAAAGCGGATATCTCCGGTTGTGGTAATTGCAGGCTGCACGCCAAGGGCGGCGGCAATTTCTCTCGCCAAGTCGTTCACCCCGTGCAAACCGCCTAACAGCGGTACAATGGCACTCCCATCTTCTGCTACTGCTAAAACTGGTGGTTCGGCTCGTTTGTCTGACAGCATTGGGGCGAGGGTGCGGATGAGAATTCCGGCGGCGCAAATGCCGATGATTGGGGTTTCTGTTGCAAACAATTCTCGCAATGTTTCGCCGAAGTTGCTAAAATTGATGTCTGTATTGGAAGTGCGATCGGCTAAACCGTAAATCAGTGAACCGGGCAGAACTGCTGAGATTTTT
>DMYK01000636.1:3387-3708 GCA_003483675.1 Microcoleaceae cyanobacterium UBA11344 | reverse complement strand
TAAGCAAGTATTTCGAGGTTGGGCTATGAAACGGATTGTTTTAATCGCTGGGTTTGAATCTTTTAATGCTGATTTGTACCGGAAAGCTGCACAGTTGGCTGTTGCTGGCTGTCGGGATTTGGAAGTTCGGGTTTTTAGCGATCGCGCCCTCGCAGATCAACCTGACGCTGTAGCCGCCGCCCTCGCAAATGCTGATGTGTTTTTCGGCAGTTTGCTGTTTGATTACGATTCGGTAATGTGGCTGCGGGAAAGGGTGCAGCACATCCCTATTCGTCTCGTTTTTGAGTCGGCTTTGGAATTGATGAGTCTTACTCAAATCGG
>DMYK01000636.1:1199-3254 GCA_003483675.1 Microcoleaceae cyanobacterium UBA11344 | reverse complement strand
CAGGATTTACGCAACTGGCTGATTATTTACGGTTACTGGAATGCGGGCGGCGCGGATAATGTTGTGTCCATGTTTTGGACAATTGCTGAAAAGTATTTGGGGCTGAAAGTTGGGGAAATTCCGCCGCCTGTGGAAACTCCAAATATGGGTTTGCTTCATCCAGATTATGATGGTTATTTTGCATCGCCTCGGCAATATTTGGATTGGTATCTCGGTAATCAAATTGGTAGCAGCGGGCAAGATGCCCGTTCCACAAAATTTGGAACCAATTGGTGTCAAAAATCGGAGGGAGGAAAATCCCCGGTAGTGGGTATCTTGCTTTACCGCAAGCACGTTATCACTAAACAGCCTTACATTCCTCAATTGATTCGCTATTTTGAAGCTGCTGGAATTATACCTCTGCCGATTTTTATCAATGGTGTTGAAGGCCATGTGGCGGTGCGGGATTGGATGACTACTACTGATGAAACTGCACGGCGAAAACAAGGCAATATTGAAACTCTTTCTCTTTCTCCAGATGCTGTGGAAGTAGATGCGATTGTTTCTACTATTGGCTTTCCCCTAGTTGGCGGGCCCGCTGGTTCGATGGAAGCTGGGCGGCAGGTGGAAGTTGCTAAGAAAATTCTGGCTGCTAAAAATGTACCTTATTTTGTTTCCGCACCTTTGCTGATTCAGGATATTTATTCTTGGACTCGTCAGGGTATTGGAGGTTTGCAAAGTGTGGTATTATATGCTTTGCCGGAGTTGGATGGGGCGATCGATCCGATTCCCCTCGGCGGTTTGGTTGGTGAGGATATTTATCTGGTTCCCGATCGCCTGAAACGCCTTACAAGTAGAATTAACAATTGGGTGAAACTGCGGCAAACTCCGCCTTCTCAACGGAAAATTGCTATTATTCTCTACGGGTTTCCTCCCGGTTACGGTGCGGCTGGTACGGCGGCTTTACTTAATGTACCGAAATCGCTCTTGAATTTCCTCCAAAAACTGAAAGCACAAGGCTATACAGTCGGAGATTTGCCTGCTGATGGTGAAGAGTTAATTCGCATGGTAAAAGAGGCGGATGAAACTACATCTGCGGTTAATACTGTTAATGTCAAAACTCTCGAAAAATGGCTCGGTTATTTGTTAAAAAGTCGCATCGAAAAACAGTGGAAGTCTCTCACTGGTACTGGGATTAAAACTGATGGCGATGAGTTCCAAATCGGCGGCATTCAATTGGGCAATATTTGGATCGGTTTGCAGCCACCGCTGGGCATTTCGGGCGATCCGATGCGCTTAATGTTCGATCGCGATTTGACTCCTCACCCTCAATATGCTGCTTTTTATAAGTGGCTGCAAAATCATTTTCAAGCTGATGCTGTCGTTCACTTTGGGATGCATGGCACTGTTGAATGGCTACCGGGATCTCCTCTGGGAAATACTGGCTATTCTTGGTCTGATATTTTGTTGGGAAGTTTGCCGAATCTTTATATCTATGCCGCTAACAATCCGTCGGAATCAATGTTAGCAAAACGTCGCGGTTACGGTGTTATAATTTCTCACAATGTGCCGCCTTACGGTCGCGCTGGGCTGTATAAGGAATTGATGGCTTTGCGGGATTTGATTGCGGAATATCGGGAGGATTCTGACAAGAATTATCTGCTGAAGGAGGCTATTTGCCAGAAGATTTTAGATAGCGGTTTGGAGGCGGATTGTCCGTTTGATGATGCTCGCAAGTTGGGGATTGCTTTTAGTTTTGAAAATGTGGGTTTGTTCAGTGCTGATGCTTTTAATCGCTATTTGGTGAAGCTTTACGAGTATTTGCAGGTGGTTGAATCTCGCTTGTTTTCTTCTGGTTTGCACGTCCTCGGTGAACCTCCTAATTCTGAGGAAATGGTGGCTTATCTTGAGGCTTATTTTGGGGATAAGTTGTCACAGGAACAGGTGCGGGAAATAGTTTTTGAAGAAAATGAACCGCAGAGGCGCAGAGGGCGCAGAGAGGAAGAGAAAGAGGGGTTTGGTGAGGTTTTTGAGGATGGGTTGCTAGTTAGAAATTTGTTGTTGCAAACGACCGAT
>DMYK01000636.1:0-1142 GCA_003483675.1 Microcoleaceae cyanobacterium UBA11344 | reverse complement strand
GTGTTGCCAACTGGCAGGAATATTCATGCTTTAGATCCTTATCGGATGCCTTCTCCTGCTGCTTTTGAAAGAGGGCGCGAAATTGCTCGGAAAATTCTAGATAAGCACGTTGCTGAACAGGGGAATTATCCTGAGACTGTGGCGGTGATGCTTTGGGGTTTGGATGCGATTAAGACTCGCGGGGAGTCGATCGGCATTTTGCTGGAATTGGTGGGGGCTGAACCTCTTAAAGAAGGTACGGGACGCATTGTTCGCTATGAGTTAAAACCGTTAGTTGATGTTGGTCATCCCCGGATTGATGTGTTGGGAAATCTTTCGGGGATTTTTCGAGATAGCTTTGTGAATATTATTGAATTGCTGGATGATTTGTTTGTGCGGGCGGCCGCGGCTGATGAACCGGAATCGGAGAATTTTATTCGCAAACACGCTTTGATTTTGCAAGCACAAGGTGTGAAAAATTGTGCGGCAAGATTATTTTCTAATCCGGCTGGCGATTTCGGTTCTTTGGTTAACGATCGGGTTGTTGATGGTAGTTGGGATTCTGGGGATGAGTTGGGGAAAACTTGGGAAAGTCGTAATGTTTTTAGTTACGGAAGACAGGATAAGGGGGAAGCGAGACCGGAGGTTTTGACTCAATTGTTGAAAGGGTGCGATCGCATTGTTCAAGAAATTGATTCGGTTGAATACGGTTTGACTGATATTCAAGAGTATTATGCCAATACTGGGGGTTTGAAGAAAGCCGCCGAAAAGCAGCGCGGCAAAAAGGTTAATACCAGTTTTGTCGAAAGTTTTTCTAAGGATACAAATCCTCGCAATTTAGAAGATTTGCTGCGTTTGGAATATCGAACTAAGTTGCTGAATCCTAAGTGGGCTAAGGCGATGGCGAATCAAGGTTCCGGCGGTGCCTATGAAATTTCGCAGCGGATGACGGCGTTAATTGGTTGGGGGGGAACGGCGGATTTTACTGATAGTTGGGTTTACAATCAAGCGGCGGATACTTATGCTTTGGATCAGGAAATGGCGCAGAAGTTGCGGGAGGCAAATCCTGAAGCTTTTCGCAATATTGTGGGGCGAATGTTGGAGGCTAACGGGCGGGGTTTTTGGCGGCCGGATGCGGATAAGTTGCAGAAGTTGCGCGATTT
>DMYK01000448.1 GCA_003483675.1 Microcoleaceae cyanobacterium UBA11344 | reverse complement strand
AATGCCACTCAGAATAGCGCCACCCATCAGAATTCCGAGGGCGGGATTAAATACGGGCTGCCACAGACTGTACCACAGGTCGAAACCGAGATTCACGCCGGTCGATCGACCTAATACTGCGATCGCAAACCACGCAAAGCTAGCAAAGACGAAAAATACGTCAGCGACTAAAAATATATTCAGCCAGTTAAGAAATTTATCTTTCATTATTTTAGTGTTCCTTTTGAGTGGATCAGGACTTGCACACTCAAGGGCGGTGTTGCAAGGGTTTGAGATTCTTCGCTAAGGCTCAGAATGACATAATTAGGTAGAAGTGTGCGTCCAGGATTGTATATGTGTCAACTTTTGGCAAGCGGTTAGCCACTTCGCGGGATTGATAGCTGCAACGGGCGATCGAATAAAGATAAAATATCATTAATTGTTGTCGCGCACAGGCTATCAAAATATGGTTCGTTATACACTTCCTCAAAGCCCCGAAATTATTTTAACTGTCAAAGGGAAAGATTCAGCTAAAGCCCGCGAAGAAGCGATGGATCAGCTGATGGAGCTCATGGATGCTGGTCAACTACCTACGGATCTCAAAGAAGGGTTTGGGCCAAAACAGTTTGTCGAAGTTAAAGAGATGGAAGATGCTGCGTCTGAAAGCGAAGACGCGATTACTGAAGCAGTACAGATTCTGAGCAATTTGGCAAGTCTCAAATTGAAGGTAATGGAATCCCGCGAGGAAGCACTGAAAATCCGGGCTGCGATCGACATTTTGTTTACAGATGAGCCTGTAAATGCTGAAGAAATCACCAGTCTCAAAGACGGTTTCAAGGTTCTCAAAAACTTCGCTCAAGCTCAAGTCCGCTATCGAGATGCTAGGAGTAAAGCTGAGGGGGCCCGTGCAATTCTTGACGAAGCTTTGCAATCTCCCGAACCTGAAAACAAAGCACATAAATCGGCAAAATAAGGACTGTTTTTAACCGCAGATATCAGCGGATAAACACAGATGAAGGCCGATGCAATTCCATCGGCGTTTATTTGCGTTTATCTGCGGTTAAAAAATCTGATGAACACTTTATTCCTGATTCCTCCTTCCTGCGGCTATAAACTTAAAAAAGGCACATTTACTACTTCCCCATAAATTTCTCCCACCTGCACTTTCAATCCTTCGCCTCCAGCCTTTGTGCGGATGTAAGCCAGACCAAAAAAGCCAGATTCTGTTTCAGTAAAACTGGTAATTTTTCCGACTTTTTCCTCTCCGATTGTAACTACAGTACCCGGTTCAACAGCACCGCTCAATTGTACGCCCCAAAGTTGCTGTTTGACTCCTTTGTAGGTGTTCAATCGAGCAATTGTTTCTTGACCAATGTAGCAGCCTTTATCATAGGTAATCGTGTGTAAAAGTCTTGCTTCTAGGGGGTTGTAATCATCTGTGAGTTCAAAATCTACTGCGGGGCGGCCTTGTTCTATTCGCAGTTGTTCCCAGATGCGATCGCCCATTGGTATGGCCCCAGCTTTGACTAATTCATACCACAAGTTAGCTGCATCGCTGGCTGACGCAATTAAGGTGTATCCAGGAGTTGCTAAACCGCTACCAACAGCAACTCTGACTTCTATTCCGGCAAATTTTATTAATTGGTGAGTAGCATAAGGTTGATTTTCCAGTTCGCTAACTCCGAGTTTTTCTAGTAACTTAATACTTTCCGGGCCGAGGAGACTGAAACTAACAGTTGTATCAGTTAAATCTGTTAATTCTACGCGATCCATTGGGAAAATATAGTGTTCGAGTAATTCGAGCAATTGTCGGTGGCGGTTGGGAGAAACTAACAGCAGTACAGCATCTTCTGTAGCATAGGCGGTGGCGAGATCGATCGTGCGCGCGGTGAAAGTCACGAAAACGGTGTCGCAACCTTGACCGGGTTTGAGTTTATTGATATTATTGGTACTTTGATTGTGCAAAAACCGTAGGCGATCGCTATCAGAAATTTGAATGCGTCCCCAATAAGTGCGATCGCACAAAGCTACGCTTTCTTTAGTTGCGGCGATGGCGGCTGGATCATTACCAAAACTAACTGCGACTGTTTCTCCGGTTGTTAACTCGCCAAAGATAGCACCGGCGGATGCTTGAATGTCGTGCAATTCCTGAATCAGCATAAGATTTTGTTGACTGGTGACTGTTGACTGTTGACTGTTGACTGGTGATTGTTATTTGTTATTTGTTATTTGTTATTTGTTATTTGTTATTTGTTATTTGACACTAATAACTAACAACCACTAACTAACAACCACTAACTAACAACCACTAACTAACAACCACTAACTAATAACCACTAACCAATGACTAATTAGCCAAATTTGCGAATATTTCCTGTATTAATTGGCTAGTTTTAGCATCTAGACGAATCCAATCTACATCGCCAGTATCCTCCTCAATCAAAAGAGTGTCAATTTCAACTTCCTGACTTTGCATATCAGAGTGAGCTGGTTGGTAGTTAACAAAACAGACTCGATAGCAAAGTTCCCAAATATCCACGCACCTTTGCTCGCCTTGTCGCTCTAAAATTAGTTGATAGCCAGGAAAGGGAGTGTGTACTTCTTGATAAATCCCTGTCCAAACAGACTCTTCTAGTTGTTTGCGGATATTGTCGAGCACTCGAATCAGGGCGGGCTGCATCAGCAGTTCAGCTTGCTGCCACGCGATCGGGCTAGTTATTTTCGGCTTCATAAATCATGATTGTAAAAAGGAAAATCAATGAATTAATTAATTTTCCAACATCGAGTGCCAACTTTGCCGACATCGCCACAGAATGTTGATAATCCTGGACACACAAACTCTATTTGTAGGGTGCGCACCGCGCACAAAGCCTCTACGAATAGCGGATAGAAGCATTTTTGATTTTTGGCCTTAGTTCTGACAAAACCGACAACCATCAACAGCAAAAGTTACAGCCGTTCTCCGCTGGAGGGCGAAAAACGGCTGAAACTGTAGATATTGAGTTATCGGATGGGCGATGTAGGATTTGAACCTACGGCATCCTGCGTGTAAAGCAGGCGCTCTACCACTGAGCTAATCGCCCATTTGCACTCACAAGGATTTATCATATCACAGTAACTCAAAAAGATCAAGTAAAAAAAATCCTAAACTTTAAATGCCCTCTGGCTACACCCACGATCGCATAACCCTGTGGAGTTTGCCCTTTGTAGCAGCACTCACATTTGGCCAGACTCAAAGCAGCAATCTGACTTTGTTGGTTTCCGGCAGCTTTTTATTTGGCGGGCTGATGTTTGGGCCAGACTTAGATATCTACTCCTGTCAGTATCAGCGCTGGGGATGGTTGCGGCCGATTTGGCTCCCGTACCAGAAAAGCCTGCGCCATCGCTCTTTCCTGTCTCACGGCCCTCTAATTGGCACTGCTTTGCGAATATTGTACCTGACTACCTGGATCGGGTTGGTGGGGATAGTGGGATTGGCAATTGCTCAAACAGTCGGAAACCCTAGATGGAATTGGGAGGAAGTAGTTTTAAGTTGTTGGCGATCGCTCGCTCAATACCACATTGAACTTTTGACGGTTTACATCGGCTTAGAATTGGGCGCTATGAGCCACTATCTAAGCGATTGGGGTGGCTCTGCTTACAAAAGATTCAAAAAGAAAGGATTGAGCGGGTGGCAGCCTCCAAGCCCAATTAAGAGGCGCAAACGCAAAGCTCCCATTCGCACATCTAGTAAATCCATAGTAGAAGTCAGAAGGAAAAAGGGATCAGGATAAACTCCGTCGAAATGCAATCAGAAACCGGACATTTCGACTCCGCTCAATGATCAGAAATGTCCTCAGCGCCGATCGGGTTGCTATAAAAGGTAAATAAGGTAAATTATGATGTCTAATTCTGAAAGTCAATCGCTAATAGCACTGGAACAATTAATCGAAGTTGTAGCAAAATTGCGCGATCCAGACGGCGGATGTCCCTGGGATTTAGCCCAAACGCCAGAAACCCTAATTCCGCATATTATCGAAGAAGCTTATGAAGTCGCCGATGCGATTCGCCGGGGGGAAAAAGATGCGATCGCCGAAGAATTAGGAGACTTACTCTTACAAGTAGTGATCCAGGCTCAAATTGCCAGCGAAACCAATCAATTTACCCTCACAGAAATCGCCAATGGGATTAAAGAAAAACTAATTCGGCGACATCCCCACGTCTTCGGCGATGTCGAGATAAACAGCATCAATGAAGTCAAAGAAAACTGGGAAAAAATCAAAGCAGCAGAAAAAGGCGAAACTGCTAAAACTCCGACTGTAGCATCGAAAATGAGCCGTTATGCCAGCACATTACCTCCGATCGCCGCCGGGATAAAAATCTCTCAAAAAGCGGCAGAAGCGAGTTTTGATTGGGACAGCGTAGACGGTGTTTGGGATAAATTCCACGAAGAAATGGCAGAATTTGAACAGGCTCTAAAACACGAGGATCAAGCAGCACAGCAGTCAGAATTAGGAGATATTATGTTTGTGTTAATTCAACTAGCTCGCTGGTACGGTTTAGATGCGTCGTCAGCTTTGCAGGGGACAAATCAGCGGTTTGTGGAGCGGTTTAGGTTAGTTAAAGAAAAGTGCGAGTGGCCGTGATCCGATTATCCAGTAGAAGAACTAGAAGAAAATTGGCAGCAAGCTAAAGAAATGCTAGCCAAGAAAAAGGGGGATACATAATATCAAATCAGCTAGTATGAGAATGATGAACCCCTCACTTCTCCTCCTCTGCGCCCTCTGCGCCCTCTGCGGTTAAAAACTCCAAATCCAACTAAATAAGTAGTCAGACAAAAATAAACATAACCATGTCATTGTGAGTGATTAGGAGATATTATGTTTGCGTTAATGCAACTAGGTGGGTGGTATGGTTTAGATCAATCGTCAGCTTTACAGGGGAAAAATCAGCGGTTTGTGGAGCGGTTTACGTTAGTTAAAGAAAAGTGCGAGTGGCCGTGATCCGATTATCC
>DMYK01000354.1:6196-10338 GCA_003483675.1 Microcoleaceae cyanobacterium UBA11344 | reverse complement strand
GTTAACCGAATAATCTTCAAACTTTCAATTCCCCGATCATCCACAATTTTAACCGCAACCCGCTGATATTCTCCCATCTCAAAAGGTAACGAAACAGTTCCCTGATAAGACTCAATTAAATCCTCATCAATTTCAGCTTTCAAATTCTTAGCTAAACGCGACCAAGCATCTTTCTCTCCGGCCATCGGGAAGAAAACCTGACGGGGGAAAATACTTCTACCATCATAATCAATATCTAACATCCAAACAGCTATTTTTTCCACACTGCCCGATTCAATTTTTCCGGTTTTTGTGTTATAATAATCAAACCCAAAAACTTCGACTTCCCACTTATCTTTATTTTCCCCTTTCTCGATCCGCCGCAGCACAACATCTGGTTGACCAATTAACCAAAAACTCTCATTACTAGCGCGTTTTTTCTTCATGTCTTCTGTTAGTAAATCCGCGTTCATTTGCGCTTTTAATAATGTGACACCTTGATTTTGAGGGGTATTTCTATTTGAATTTATACCCTCGCCATCTATATCCAGTTAGATGCTGTTGGGCAGGTAGGCGAATTGTATGCTGGCATGAGGAACACTGAATAAACCTAGATCCCTCTTCCTTTTGTTTCATTTCTGCGGTTCCACATTTTGGGCATATATCTCCCTGAGAATAACTGAGACTTTTTTTCGCTCCACTTCCACAGTGAATGCAAATGTATAAGCCGTCTAGTTGAATTTTACTCTCTCTACTGTCAATTATTTGGTAACAAGCCCAACAATGATTAAAATAAATATTTCGATCGTGACCATTGCCTTTTTTACACGAAGCAACTGTCATATTATACCGAGCAAGAGCCTTAGAATATTTATCGTTAGGCGTCATTGTCTGGCTGCAAACAGAGCATTTGAGTCTATCCCGAATTTCATTAAGACGATTTATCCAACCAGATAGCTTTTGCACATACTCATCAGATTTTAAATCTGGAAGACTTGGAACAACGCCTGTTGCTTGCAGAAGTTCTAACAAAGACCAATCTTTCCAATCCTGCGTACATTCAGCGTAAAGACGAGCGCCTTCCAAACCAAAGCTAAAATTTCTTTCCGTGTTAGGCTCAAATAAACTACAGGATTTATTTGCTCGCGGACAGAAAGCACGAGATACTTTTTTTGCACCTGATGCTTTATCTTCTTCTGTTGGCCAGGGTTTTCCTTCACAGTAGTCAACTTTTTTAGGTTGGCAAACAGGAAGTATTGGGTAAAGATTCAACGGTTCAGTTGAATTCCATGCTTGCTCAATTACCCATTCTTGAAGCAATTCGTGTGCCCTTTGGAAAGCTTCATTTCTTTTAGCTGGACGATCCTTAGCCCACAAAATATTTATCACATATTTGACTAGCGGTTCATTCTCTGGTTTCTCTGTTTCTAACTTCTTTAATTCCGCAAAAAAGGTATTTGTGTTGATTTTATACTTTAAGACACGATAAATACAAATAATTTTTGCTTCTTTTGACAACCGAACCCAAGCTAATGACCATAAACCAGCTTCGATCAAATTCCAGACCAAATTAACTTGTTCAACTGGACTTTTAAAAGGGAAAAATGCCTCATTTTCTTTCAGCCATTCTGGAATTTCTAAAAGTAAGATTGAATGCTCATTTATGGAAGTTTTAGCAATAGTTTTTACAAGCTCACTGATGATTTCTTTATGATTTTCCTTTTCAGTTTTCTCAAGTTTGTTTACAAGGATACGAACGCGACGCTTTGGGTTGGCTATAGGCCAAATTTGTTCATAAATGAGTATTTCATCTGGAATAATTTCCCAAAATTCATCTTTATTTGCTTCTTTTAAACACTCTATTAGCTCCATTATGAAAATACTTTTACTTTGGTCATCCTTGGGGTCAAGAATTAGCTTAACTAAGCATCTAGCGTGTATTTTTAGATTAAAACGTTTGCGCTGTTCGGGAACATCTACATATAATTCACTGGGAATACTTTCCCATATTTTCTCCACCACTTGAACGCTTGCGCCTTCAATAGTGGCATTTATTTCCTCTTTAAATGAGTAATCTTTTAGCAAGCTTACCCGATCGTTCAACATTTTGACACATAAATTTAAATGTTCGTCTTTGGCAAAAAGTTCTCTAATTTTTCGAGCTTTATGGGAAAATAAAATCTGATTTGGAAGAGATCGGACAAATGAAACTCTCTCGCCATCTGAAAGAGTTTCAAGTTTTTGCAATATTAATGAAATCGCTTCATCAATTGAAAAATTAGCAAGATAATTACTAAATACTGGCCTCCATAAATTTTTATCTTCATTTGTTGCACAAAAAGCAATAATTTCTGTATCGGTTTCGTCAATCAACAAGTGCAAGTTTTTAGCTTCTTCTTTGCCGTCTCGGAAGTTAGTAATTACTTCAAAAGTAACGATTGTTCCTTCTATTAAAGCAGTTGCCGAACAATTGATTTGTCTTAGGTGTACAAATATATCATTGGGTTTGCCTTCACAAGCAATAAATCCAAAGTCATTTTGGCGACCCGTTTTATTGTTGTGACCACCGAACCATTTGATTTTACCAATTTTTCTCATTTTGGAGGTCCTGAAGCTTAATCAATAAACTATCATTTCTGCGGGAGTGCAGCGAGACTGTTGGTACTTCAAAGCTGGTATGTTCTGCTTTTCCGGCCAACACTAATTGCGGATCAAGGTGCGGATCGTAGCTATAATTNNGGCGTAACCAGTCCGACGGGTGGGTTATTTGCCCTTTGTTCGTTTTCGTGATTATATTGATCTATCTTTCTTTGGTCAGGTTTCTTTTGCCTTGCCATGCGACTTCCTCTAGCCTCAAAGTCTTTATTTTACAACTTATTTGACACTTTTGCCGAATTTGTTGGATGTTTTTTGGGGATTTCTCTAACCCGCTAATATCTAGTCCGGTAAATCATTTACTATAAACGCTTATTTGTCATGAGTCAAGCGCAACGCAGTCAAGCATTGCATCGGGCGAGATGCTTCGCTTCTCTCAGCATGACAGCGCTTCTCTCAGAATGACAGCTAATCAACCGGACACGATATGACTTCGATCTAGGATGCGATCGCCCTTTCCATCTCAAATTCTACCAGAGCGATCGCCCTGAATGAATCCCACCACAGCATAAATCGCCCAAATTATCCAAATCAGGACTTACCAATCTTGACGTTTTTACGATTAGTTTGAGATGCTTCGCTTCCCTCAGCATGACAGAATTAGGTTATTCGTGCGTAAGTCCGCTCATCATTAGTAAAAACTGTTTTAACCAGCCCTCCCTCCGAGAGTTGCGCTTCCACACACGATAGTCTAGCAACAGGAGTGCAGCCGCCGAAGACATCCCGCCGGAACCTCTCTACCACAGTTCTGCAAAAAAATCAAATTTTGTATCCTAGAATACATTTATTTAATTAATGATTGTTTACACTCTCCAAGTGTAGATTGTGAATTTTCTATCTTTCTCCAAAACCTCACATAAGTGAGTTATTTGGTAGAATGCGATTTCTCGATCGCCCAACAGTAAAAAACCCTAAGTCGTTTTGACCTGAATTCAAAGAATCGGCACAAATTGTTTTATCTTACCAGGGTAAAAATTAGGTACTAAATCTGTGCAAAGCTGATATCATAGATATCAACTCAAGTCAGTACAAGCTCTTGTCATCTATTGTTTTGCTAATAACTGAAATCCCACCGCATCCGAGCTTTAATTACCCCTAAGAAAAGTTGTTTGTAGTAAAGACAAAGAATCCTGATTGAAAAACCAGACAGAGGACAGTCCTCCTCACTACAAACCAGCTTTTTCTAACCCGTATCTTTTCACAACTACTCGTCCCGTAATCNNAAAAATAACCATGAGTGGAAACGAATCTCGCGTTCAAGCAATTTCTCAAATCGTCAACCGCAAACTGATGCCACCCCGGCCTCCCAAGCGACTAGAAGATATGTGGGCAACAGACGTCTTTACTCTGAGCAAGATGCAAGAAAGTCTGCCCAAAAGTATTTTCAAATCAGTAAAAAATACAGTTCAAACCGGCAAAAAAATCGACCCTTCCGTAGCTGATGTAGTTGCAGTAGCCATGAAAGACTGGGCTATTTCCAAAGGAGCACTGTACTACGCCCACGTATT
>DMYK01000354.1:0-6076 GCA_003483675.1 Microcoleaceae cyanobacterium UBA11344 | reverse complement strand
TCCACCGCCGCAGCTCGCGGATATACAGCCTGGGATGTCACCAGCCCTGCTTATGTAATGGAAACAGACAACGGAATGACCTTGTGCATTCCCACTGTTTTCATATCCTGGACAGGTGAAGCATTAGACAAGAAAACGCCGCTTTTACGTTCCATTGCCGCAATGAACAAAGCAGCAACCAGAGTTTTGAAACTATTAGGAAATACCGAAATTGCTCCGGTAAATTCCAGTTGCGGTGCTGAACAAGAATACTTCCTGATAGATTCAAATTTTGCCAACAATCGCCCCGACTTAATGTTAGCAGGTCGCACCCTGTTTGGCAAACCTCCAGCCAAAGGTCAGCAATTTGACGACCACTATTTTGGAGCAATTCCAGAGCGCGTTCAAGTGTTCATGCAGGAAGTAGAAGAAAGAATGTACCGCCTGGGCATTCCTGCCAAAACCCGCCACAACGAAGTAGCTCCCGGTCAGTTTGAAATTGCACCATTTTTTGAAGCAGCAAACGTCGCCAGCGACCACCAACAATTAACCATGACAATTCTTCGTAATACTGCGAAGAAACATGGTTTTGTCTGCTTGCTGCACGAAAAACCCTTTGCAGGCATTAACGGTTCTGGTAAGCACGTCAACTGGTCTGTTGGCAATGCTACTCAAGGAAACTTATTAGACCCAGGTGATACGCCACACTCAAACGTACAATTTCTAGTTTTCTGTGGCGCTGTGATTCGCGGAGCTCACAAATACGGGTCGCTTTTGCGCGCGGTAGTTGCTACTGCTAGTAACGACCACAGATTGGGTGCTAATGAGGCTCCACCAGCGATTATGTCTGTCTATTTGGGTTCGCAATTAGAAGATGTGTTCGAGCAAATTAGTCAAGGAGAAGCTAAGGACTCTCAAGGCCGGGGAATCATGAATTTAGGGGTGGATACATTGCCTATTTTCCAGAAGGATGCCGGGGACAGAAACCGGACATCGCCCTTTGCTTTTACTGGCAACCGTTTTGAATTCCGTGCAGTAGGTTCTGGTCAGTCTGTTTCGGGGCCGTTGGTGGCGATGAATACAATTCTGGCAGATTCTTTGGACTGGATTGCTAACAAGTTAGACAGCGATTTGGCTACAGGAACTGAACTCAATGCTGCCATCCAAACTGTCCTGAAAGAGGTGATGGACGAGCATGGTGCGGTGGTATTTGGCGGCAATGGCTATTCTGAGGAATGGCACAAAATGGCCGAGGAACGGGGTTTAGCTAACTTGCGGACTAGCGCCGATGCTTTGCCTGTTTTGAAAGAAGGATACATTGAAGAGCTGTTTGAAAAGACAGGTGTTTTGACTCCTGTTGAATTGGAAAGCCGTTACGATGTCTATGCAGAGCAGTATTTGCTGGCAATTGAAGTCGAAGCGAAACTGGTAGTGAGCATGACAAAAACCATGATTTATCCGGCAGCGGTGAGGTATTTGTCTGATCTTTCCAGCACGATTGCTGGATTGAAAGAGATTGGCATTGAACTGGACAAAGAAACTGCCGAAAAAGTAGCCACGCTGGTTAAATCCATGATGGATTATGTGAGCAAGTTAACTGATACTTTGAGCAAGCACGATTTTGCTTCGACAGAAGAGCATATGCAGTATGCTTCGCAAACAATTCGTCCTTTGATGGATGAGGTTCGCCAGTATGTGGATGCTTTGGAAGGTGAAGTGGCTGATGATTTGTGGCCACTGCCTACTTATCAGGAAATGTTGTTTGTTAAGTAATCGCAAACCTGGTTAATTTCCGGTGAGATTTGTGGGGACACGGCATTGCCGTGTCCTTTGATGTTATGGGTTAAAATTGTATAGCAACCTTCTCGGTTCCACCGGACGTTTTTAATTCAGGACTTACGCAAAACCGGTGTGGCATGGTGAGTGCCTATTTTGTCATGGTGAGCGCCTATTTTGTCATGGTGAGCGCCTATTTTGTCATGGTGAGCGCAGCGAAGCATCGAGCGAGATCCTTCGCTACGCTCAGGATGACATAATTCCGTTCCAATCAACCGCATTTCAGCGTGGTGTGCAAACAGACAAAGCTCGCCTTGAGCGCTGCGGAACTTGAGCCGTTGAATTGTACGCTACAAGCGTTACTTGTCCTTTATCATCTATCACCCAACCTTGAGCCGGAATAACTGCCTTTGGCTGGATTTCTATTTCTGCCCTTTTACCTTCTGTTTTCTGACTTCCACCTACCGCTGATTCCACCCAACTAAACTGAGCAGAATCGCTACTAAGGACATCATTAGGGCTCGGTGGTACTCCCCCTTTACCAGTAACAGTAAACTCATCCTCTTCCCTTTCTATGCAGGGATTAGCAGCAATTAATGTGGTTGGATCGACAATATTTTGCGGCAATTCTACTAACCCAGAAGCGGGATTTACACCAGCAGTGCTAAAAGTTACTGCCCCTTGTAAAGCTGGGCCAGCCTGTTGAGAAATGGCGGCGATATCGCTAGTGGGAAGTAAAGAAGTTGGATTCACTTGTAAGGCAGCAAATTCAGCATCATTTAATCCTAAACTACTTCTGGCTCGATCGCGATTAATGGCAGTAAAACCAAAGACATTCGGGACATTCACCGTAACTTGGCCTCCCGTAGCTGTGCGAGCATTAGCTGTAATATCATTATTTTCATTGGGAAGAGTAGCGAGAATATCGCTATTAATTCTGATATTTCCACCGTCAGAACTACCTGTATCCGTTGTAATTCTGCTGCCGCGCCGCAACTGAATGTCTCGCGCTTTGAGGTTAATGTTTGCCCCCGTACCAGATACAGTTGTACCGTCAATGCTGGCTTTGTTATCCAGGGCGATCGAGTTAGCTACAATGTTAATATTTCCAGATCGCCCTGTTCCCAAAGCCTGAACATTAACCGTTGCGCCATCCCGGACAATCAATCGATTTACATTCAAATTCAACGAACCCGCATTCCCCGTAGCGTTGGGATTGACAACAGTATAAGCAGTGCCAGTCGAAGCCTCAATTTTACTTCTGAAGCCACCGTTACTCGCGATGCCTTGCACTTCTATGCGATCGGCATTAATTGTAATATCTCCCGCATCTGCTGCACCCAAAGCAGCCGCAGAAATAATCCCCCCATTCCGCAGAGTGAGCATGGGCGTAGAGACGCGGATATCTCCACCTCTACCAGAGGTTGTAGTTTGAGTACCCAGAGCACTCGGCGCGTAGCCTGCATTCCCCAAAACTCCAGACACGCCGCTCACTTCGATCGACTCTGAAGCTCTCACAGTTAAATTTCCTCCAGGCCCCCCACTTGTAGAAAACACAGCTTGGCCAATAATCGCACCCGTCGATAAACTAATTACGGCTCCATCAGAAACACTCAGCCGCTTAGTGTCGATGGTAATATCCCCGGCTTTCCCCTTCCCATCAAAAGAGTTAGTGCCAAGCACAGTTTGTGCCGTACTGACCGGGAGACTCCCCGACAATTCTACAGATTCATTGGTTTTAATCGCGATATTCCCCGATGCTCCATCACTGCGGCTGATGCTGACGAGATTGGCTCCATCGCGCATGATTAACCGTTGGGCCTCAACAGTTATGCTGCCGCCTTGGCCGGTACTTCCGCGAGTTGTTCCGTTGTTAAACACTGAACTTATGATCTCGACGCTATTAGCGCGGACTGTCAGATTTCGGCCATTTCCAGCACCAAAGGTGAGGTTACCGCCCACTACTCCATCGCGCATCAGCAGCCGTCCAGCGTCAATGTTAATGTCTCCGGCCACTCCAGTGCCAACAGTCCCAGCGTTCAGAACAATTTGCCGGTCAAAAGGGTTGACTGTTCCAGATGCCACATATTGGCTGTAAACCCGCTGATAGCCTTCAATTCCCAGCCCGATCATTTCTACTGAGTCAGTAGCGCGGATGTTGATATTGCTCCCCTTCCCATCTCCCAGTGTAGGACTGAGAATTTGTGACCCTCTATCTACTCGCAAGTTTTGGGCGTTGATGTCAATCGCTCTACCATCAATATTTCCCAGTGTCAGGCTATAAATTCCCGAACTGCTGACGGTGACGTTTGAGCCTCTGATGTCAATTTTTCCACCTCCTAATCCGCTGGTATTTATCAATGCACTGTTCATTTCAATATTGCCGAAGTTCTGAATATTGCTGTAGTTTAAATTCAGACCAAAAGCCGTTGGTTCAAATTGCACCAAACCTGGACTTTTGACGCTACCCAGAAGAATTTGTCCGGTATAAGCTGTTAAATTGCCGCCGTTTAATTGAATGTCACCTCCAATTAATGCTAAAGTTTGACCGGGGTCTACTGCTAAACCGAGTTTGTTAGAAACAGGAATTTCTATGGGAAGTGGCGGTAAGGTTGGTGTGGGACCAATTGCTTGGGAAGAGTTGACTATTGTGCCGGGATTTTCTCGAAATCTTAAACCCACAGGAATATTAATCGCTAATAATGGCATCGCGCTGGGATTAGCACTGCTAAATTCAAAGCCATTATTAAAAACAATGCTATCAGCAGTTGCACCTAAAAATGAGCCACGTAAATCTAACCTAGCATTGGGGCCGAAGACAATTCCTTTGGGATTAAGTAAAAATAAGTTGGCGTTTCCTTGTACTCCTAATGTTCCTAAAATATTGGAAGGACTGCCACCAGTAACGCGGGTGAAAATGTTAGCAATGCCGTTGGGATTGGCAAAATAAGCGCCTCTGCCTTCACCAATATTGAATTCGCGGAAACTGTGAAATAAGTTAACACCGCGAGTTGCACCGCCTTCAATGCGGTCAGATGGTAAGTTATTAATGGTGTCGGATACTGTACGGGAATTTTCAGTTCCCAGAGTGCGATCGGGGACAATTTGAGCGAGAGTGGCAGTGGGAAATAGCAACAATAAAGCAAAAAGTAGAGTGGAAGATAGGCGGGACATAGTTGAACTTCTCCAGATAGTATTGGGGATTTAACATAAGATTAGATCGACCTACTTAAAGCTAGATAAATGACAGTACCGCGTCCAGAACAATTTAGAGGTTGTCTGATCGGTCAGTGCCTCGGCGATGCTATAGGCTGTAGAGTTGAAGGCTATCCGCCCGAAGTTTGCCAAAATTTTGTTAGCTATGAAGTTAGACTCAAAAAAATCAAGGATCGCGATCGCTTCGGCTTTCCTTTTGGTCAATACACCGACGATTCCCAACTCGCCCGCGAACTCCTCCAAAGTTATCTCGCTTGTGGCGAATTCGACCCCAGCGACTACGCCACCCGTATTGCTGACATTTTCGCTCAAGAGCGCATTGTCGGGCGCGGTCGATCGACTGAAGAAGCTGCAAACCGCCTAATCCGGGGCGTTGCTTGGCAAGAAGCTGGTACTCCTGCTCCCAGTGCTGGTAATGGTAGTGCTATGAGGGCTGCACCGATCGGCTTAATATTCTACGATCGCCCGTCTCAGCTTGTGCAAGCTGCTTGCGATCAAGGGCGCATCACCCATCAAGATTCGCGGTGTTCTGCGGGGGCTGTGGCGATCGCCGGTGCCGTGGCGATCGCCCTGCAATCTGCAACTATTGAAACTGAGCCATTTCTCGGCCAACTGAGCGACTGGGTAGGAGAAGTTGATTCTTCCTTTGCCGCGTTGCTGAAAGATTTGATTGAATGGGTCAAATTGCCCCCAGAATCAGCCGTAGAGTTGATTTCTAGAGCTGGACTCCCGTTAAACTACGATCGCTCTTGGCAAGGAATTTCGCCCTTTGTAGTCGGTAGCGTCTTGTGGAGTTTGTATGCGTTTTTGCGATCGCCTGAAGATTACTGGGAAACTCTTTGTACTAGCATCGCCGTCGGTGGCGATGTGGATACGACCGCAGCAATGTCTTGTGCCATTAGCGGGGCATTTCTGGGCCTAGAAGCCATCCCGAATCAACTAGCGGAACTTTTGAACGATCAAGGTACTTGGGGCCTGGGCGAACTGATTAAACTCGCTGACAATTGTTATCAGTTGAAAATGAAATTGTAGCCGCTTCTAACAACTTAGGACTTACGGCTAAAACAATTTGGACGATCGACATTTGTGTTTTCAGAATAGTCGA
>DMYK01000202.1 GCA_003483675.1 Microcoleaceae cyanobacterium UBA11344 | reverse complement strand
TTGCTATTTGCCCCAGCAACCCCCGATGTTGACGCTATCCCGACGATTTTTGCTTTTCCCAACGAGTACACTGTTGGCATCACCAGCCTAGGCTATCAGATAGTATGGGCAACTTTGGCCGTGCGATCGGATCTTGAAGTGGGCCGTTTATTTACTGATGTCCGCGAACAACTTCCCCGACATCCAGAATTACTAGGATTTTCCCTTTCTTGGGAACTAGACTATGTGAATATTCTCAATTTATTGGAATCTCTAGAAGTGCCAATTTGGGCATCTCAACGAACAGATAACCATCCAATTGTATTTGGTGGTGGCCCGGTTTTTACTGCTAATCCTGAACCTTTTGCTGACTTCTTTGATGTGATTTTGCTCGGAGATGGCGAGAATCTGATTGACAATTTTATAAATGCTTTTAAAGAAGTCCGTACCGCCGACAGACAAACTAAATTGCGACATTTGGCGCAAGTTCCGGGAGTTTATGTTCCCAGTTTATACGAAGTGATTTATCTGGATGCGACTGAGGGGATTAAATCAATTCAGCCCGATGCAGCAATTCCCAGCGTGGTTGAAAAACAAACTTATCGCGGCAATACTTTATCTGCTTCTACTGTGGTGACAAAAAAGGCTGCTTGGGAAAATATTTACATGGTGGAAGTGGTTCGGAGTTGTCCAGAAATGTGCCGTTTCTGTTTGGCTAGTTATCTGACTTTGCCGTTTAGAACTGCGAGTTTGGAGGCTTCTCTAATTCCGGCGATCGATCGGGGTTTAGCTGTTACTAATCGCTTGGGTTTGTTGGGTGCTTCTGTCACTCAACACCCGGAATTTGAAGTTTTGCTGGATCATTTGAATCATCCGAAATACGATGGTGTGC
The DNA here is from genome assembly GCA_003483675.1 of Microcoleaceae cyanobacterium UBA11344. Taxonomy (GTDB): domain Bacteria; phylum Cyanobacteriota; class Cyanobacteriia; order Cyanobacteriales; family Microcoleaceae; genus Microcoleus. Next base: position 2,730 of record DMYK01000202.1, on the reverse strand, counting down.
GCCTTAGTCTTGCTTCAGTGCGTACCAACACGGTGACGGTGAAACTCGCAGAAATATTGACAAAAAGAGACAGTAGATCGATTACAATTGCCGTGGAAAGCGGGAGCGATCGCCTTCGCAAAATTGTCAATAAAAAACTCACTAACGACGAAATTATTCAAGCTGCTATTAATGCTAAATCTGGCGGTTTAAAGGGAATTAAACTCTACGGTATGGCGGGAATTCCCGGCGAAGAAATGGAGGATTTAGAGGCGACGGTGGCGATGATGCGGGCTGTGAAAAAAGCTGCTCCCGGTTTACGTTTAACTTTTGGTTGCAGTACATTTGTCCCGAAATCTCACACTCCTTTTCAGTGGTTTGGAGTGAATAAAGATGCGGAGAAAAGACTGAAGTTTTTAGATAAAGAATTGCGGAAGTTAGGTTTAGAATTTAGACCTGAAAGCTATAACTGGTCTGTGATTCAGGGTTTGTTATCAAAGGGCGATCGACGTTTATCGAAACTTTTAGAATTAGTGCGGCATTACGGCGATACTTTGGGCAGTTATCGGCGGGCTTTTAAGGAATTGCGGGGAGAGTTACCGGAAATGGATTTCTATGTTTTTCAAGAGTGGGATTTAGAGCAGGTTTTGCCTTGGAGTCATTTGCAAGGGCCACTACCGGAAGCGACTTTGAAGAAGCATTTAGCCGAGGCGATGACTCATTTTGGAAAATTGCCCGTAGGTTAAAAGCGCATCTCTTTAACAGATTACAGGAGTAAAGATAATGCCTAAAAGCCTACCTTATCATCCATTTTTGATTGAATCTCTCAGAAAAAAGCCGGAACTGGCAGCAGCCTATATAACGGCGACATTAGAGGAAGAAGCGCCGGAACCTGAACTGCTGAAACGAGCTCTCAGCGATTTAGCAGAAGCTCTCGGTCAATCAAAAATGTCTCCAGAACAATATGAATTGCACTTAAAAACACTGGATGAATTGCTTTCGCAGCAAGGAAGTGATGCGATTTATAATCTGGGAACTTGGCTGAATGCTTTGGGATTAAAGCTAACTGTTGCTGTTTCTACAGATACAGAGGATAATAATGTAAATGCTGAAATTCCAGCGCAATTAACTGTTTAGTAAAATTCAAAAAATGCCTAATTTTAGATATTCATCACTCATTAATTCTGCCGTTGAAACTGTCTGGAATTTTCACGAAATACCGGATGTTTTGCAAGTTTTGACTCCGCCTTGGCAACCGGTGAAAATAATTCGCCGCGAAGGTGGACTTGATGTGGGTGCTGTATCTGAATTTCGCCTGTTATTGGGGCCGATTCCGGTAAAATGGGTGGCAACTCATACTCAGTGCGAACAGTATCGCTTGTTTGTTGATGAACAAACTGAGGGGCCGATGGCTAGTTGGATTCACCGACACGAGTTTACCACAGAAAATGCTAAAACTAGATTGACGGATGCGATCGCCTTTTCGATACCGGGCGGCCCAATTGTCGATTTATTATTAGGTTGGTGGGTAAAGATGCGGCTAACAGATATGTTTCGCTACCGCCACGAAGTTACAAAAAGGGAGTGCGAAAAAAATGCAAACAACGGCTGAATATTACTGTGCTTTCTGCGGCGAACCGAGTACAACTTTTGTTGACATCAGTGGCGGAATGGAGCAATCATATATTGAGGATTGTCAAGTTTGCTGTCGTCCAAATGTTCTGTATGTGAGAATAGATGAAGATACCCTCGATATTGAAATAGATACTGACTATCAAGAATAAGGATAGCTATTAGATACCCGACTTCTTAAAGAAGTCGGGTATTTGGGTATTCTTTAGTTAATTGTGGAACAGGCGGGCTAGAAGCCCACCCCACAATAAAACTTACTTACTTATTGTAGAACAGGCATCTTGCCTGTTTCTAGTATGATTACTTTTGATTGAGTCATACAACTGATAATTCTCGACAATGCTGTCTAATTTGTAACAGTTTGAACAGGATTTTCCGGCAAGGACTTGCGCGTACACAGATAAGCCAGCGGGCCAAACAGAGGAACTAATGTTACTGCCCAAAATGCTGTAGAGTTCTGCATTCCTCGGCGGGCCATGTCGTCGGCAAGCAATGCCGGAAATAACAGGGAAAGCATACAGAAATCTAAACTCATTACATGAATAAAACGGCTAGTCTGCCACTGCTGAATAAAATCAGACCAATCGCCTTTTGTCAAGCCAAAGGCAACTAAAGCAGCAGCGCCTAATGTTAATAAAATTCCAGTAAAACGGGAGTCTAATACCTTTAAAAAGATATTTTTATTGCCAGAAAATTCTGGATTCGGTTCCCGCAGGGCTAAATAAGGCACTAAGGCAAATGCGCCGACGCCAAATGATAAAGTAGCAAATAACCATGCAGGTATTTTTTGTCCTCTACCGTCAGCAAACAACACGCAACTATAGATTAGTGGCCAAATTCCCATGATGTTGAACAAGGCGACAATTAAAGGGTTTATGCCTGCTATTTTGCCTGTGGAAAGATTGGTAATTAGTGTGATAGTTTCCGGGCTGTCGGGAGGTGCAAATACAAAAGCGTAGGTGCTAAAGGCAATCCAAATTAGCCAAAATCCAATTTGTCTGAACATGATTACTGGTTACTGATTTCTGCTGATACTACTATGATAAATTAGAATTGTCTGTACAAATATGGTGATGACTAATTTTTACTCCTAAATTTTTGCATAAATTGGCGATCGAT
>DMYK01000395.1 GCA_003483675.1 Microcoleaceae cyanobacterium UBA11344 | reverse complement strand
AATCGGGCGATCGTCGATTTGGCCGCACAGATGGGAGAATATGTTTGTGCGATCGATCTAGCAGGGGGCGACGCTTGCATTGGCGAGCGTTTGTCAGAATTTGTCGGATTGTATCAGTATGCAAGGTCGATCGGCATCAAAACCACCGGCCACCTGTACGAAACAAGCTCTGGCTGTTATCCCGAACTATTGCCCTATCTGATGCGCATCGGCCACGGGATTCAAATTCCATTAAAATATCCCGAACTGTTGCCAGAAATCGCACGTAGGGGTCAATGCTTGGAAGTTTGCCCGACTACCTATCTAAAAACAGGAACCTTGCAAGATCTGCGAGAATTGAAGGTAGTATTCGATCGATGTTTTGAAGCCGGTGTCGATATTGCGATTTGCACTGACAACGCGGGATTGCACAACGTGCGACTGCCTTTTGAATACGAGAATTTATTAACTCTGGATATCATTGATTTTCGGCAATTGCAAGCGTGTCAAAATGCCGCTTTCCGCCATGCTTTCGCGTGGCCTTACGGGGAGCAACCGGCCCAAATGCTGACTGGTTTGTTGCAGCCCGAATCTGTGGGTGCGATCATAAATTAAGCTGGTTTGTAGTTGCGAAATCTAGATCCCCCTAAATCCCCCTTAATAAGGGGGACTTTGAAAAATATTCTTGTCCCCCTGATTAATGGAGATCAGATCTCAAATTCGGTAGCATCTGAATTATTCATCTCTCTATGCTCTTCCTCTGTGTCCTCTGTGTTCTCTGTGGTTAAAAAAATCCGATGCAACGGTCAACAATATGACAGTTAGATACAAATAAAAAAGACTGTCGATTTAACCTTGAGTTGTTACCAATGGGGATGGCGTAGTAACGATCAGATAAAGAGATTTGATTCGTCAACTAAGCTTGAGTTAAAACAGCGAACATCTATTTGTAAAATTATAATAAGCGTCGGGCGATCGGCAATCGGTAGCAAGTTATAGTTTGGATGCAGAAGCATCAATATAAAAGGATAAAAAAACGATGACAAATCTAGACGCTTATTGGATGCCATTCACCGCAAACAGACAGTTTAAAGCGAATCCGCGAATGTTAGTTTCGGCAAAAGATATGCACTTTACAAGCGATGACAATCGCTCAATTCTCGATGGTACTGCGGGGCTTTGGTGCGTGAATGCTGGGCACGCCCGCGAGACAATTGCCGAAGCGGTTAAACAGCAGGTTTTGCGCTTAGATTATGCGCCGGCTTTTCAAATGGGACACCCGGCTGCTTTTGAATTAGCGGAACGTTTGGTAAAGCTGATTCCGGGCAATTTCGATCGCGTTTTCTTTACTAATTCCGGTTCAGAATCGGTAGAAACAGCGTTAAAAATTGCGATCGCCTATCACCGAGTTAAAGGCGAAGGAACCCGCCAAAGATTGATTGGTAGGGTACGCGGTTATCACGGTGTTGGTTTCGGGGGAATTTCTGTGGGCGGCATTGCTCCAAATCGCAAGGTTTTCGGCAGTTTGCTCACGGGAGTCGATCATTTACCTCACACTCATAGCATCGAACACAATGCTTTCAGCCGCAAACAACCAGAATGGGGAGCGCATTTAGCGGATGAATTAGAAGGGATTGTGGCTTTGCACGATGCGTCAAATATTGCCGCAGTAATTGTGGAACCGGTAGCAGGTTCTACGGGGGTTTTGATTCCGCCAAAAGGTTATTTAGAAAGGCTGCGGGCGATTTGCGACAAGTACGGAATCCTGCTAATTTTTGATGAAGTAATTACGGGTTTCGGGCGTTTAGGTTCCAGTTTTGCGACTGAATATTTTGGGGTAATTCCTGACATTGTGACTGCGGCAAAAGGGATAACAAATGGAACAGTGCCGATGGGGGCGGTGTTTGTCAAAGAAGGCATTTATGATACTTTCATGAATGCTCCTGAAAATACAATTGAGTTGTTTCACGGCTATACTTATTCTGGTCATCCTGTGGCTTGTGCTGCTGCTTTAGCGACGCTGGATATTTATGAAGAAGAAAAGCTGTTTGAACGGGCCGAGCAGATGGCTAGTTACTGGGAAGATGCGGTGCATTCTTTCAAAGGAGTACAGCACGTCATTGATGTGCGAAATTTGGGACTTGTGGCGGGGATTGAGTTAGAATCTCTCGCTGGGAAGCCGGGGAAACGCGCTTTTGATTGTTTTGTAAAATGCTACGAAAAGGGGTTGCTGATTCGCACGACTGGTGATATAATTGCTTTGTCGCCGCCGTTGATCATCGAGAAGGAACATATCGATCGCATTGTGGAAATTTTGACCGGGGTTTTGCAGGAAATGGAATAAGATTTAGCGAACCGCTTTCGTCGCGAAGGACACGAAGGAAGAGAAAGAAGAAGAAGAAGATAAGTAGATGTTTTTAGGTAAAGACTCTACTTGGGAATCAGATCAAATCCGTTAGTATCCGAATCATTCATCTCTCTCTTCTCTAACTCTGTGTCCTCTGCGGCCTCTGCGGTTAAAACATTCCGAAACAACCATAAACAATATGAAAAAAACCTCTCTTTTCTTCCTGCGCGCTCTTCGCGTCTTCGCGGTTCGTTCAAATATGTTATAATGCTCTGGATAACTATTGACAACATACTCATAAATATGGTGCAATTAACCGCAAAAGTCTCCGCTAAGGAGTTAGCAAATTTAGCCGTAAGTTTGATTCGGAAAGTGGGTTGTGAATACGGTGATGTGCGTTTTTGCTCTTACCGAAGGCAGAGTCTTTACGCGCGCGATCGCTCTTTAAGCAATATCTCCGATCATGTGAGTTCTGGTTTTGGCGTGCGGGTACTCCTCGATGGTGCTTGGGGCTTTGCTGCGAGTCACAATCGCACGGCGGCTGAGGTTGCTAGAATTGTCGCTTTGGCTGTGGAAATTTCTAAAGGTAGTCGTTTGACTCAAAAGGAACCGGTGCGTTTAGTTCCCGTTGACAAATATTGCGATCGCTACGTTACGCCGATCGCAATTGACCCTTTTTCTGTACCAGTCGCTGACAAGGCTGAACTCTTACTAAATATTAACACGCAACTGTTGGCCTACGGCGAAAAAGGTATCAAAAAAGCTTTTTCTTTTCTGCAATTCAATCACGAAGATAAGGTTTTTGCTTCCACCGAAGGCTCCCTAATTGAACAGACAATTTATCGCAGCTATCCGGGTTTTGGCTGTACGGCTATTGCTGGCGGCGATGCTCAAAGTCGCAGTTACGATCGCCCGCCATTAAATCTGGGTTACGAACATATTAACCCAACGGATTTATTAAGTCAAGTAGATAGAGTTGCTGCGGAAGCTATTGAGAAAGTCGCCGCTCCAAAACTCCCTCCTGGTATTTGCAAATCCCTGATTCTTAAGCCGACAAATTTGTTTTTAACTATTCATGAATCCGTCGGACATCCCACGGAATTAGACCGAGTTTATGGCTATGAATCTAATTTTGCTGGCACTAGCTTTGCGACTACTGATAAGTTGAATAAACTGCAATACGCTGCTCCTTGGGTGAATTTTAAGTGCGATCGCACTCAACTAGGTGGCCGCGGTACAATGGGTTACGATGATGAGGGCGTAAAATCACAGGATTGGTATGTTGTCAAGGATGGAATTTTAGTTGATTATCTCACTGACAGAGAAACAGCTTATCGCCTAGGACGTGCCAGCAGCAACGGTTCTGCCTGCGCTGACAGTTGGTCGAGCGTGCCGATGGTCAGAATTCCTAATTTGGGATTGGAACCGGGCCCGGATGGCGGGAGTCATACTGCTACTTTGGATGAGATGATTGCTGATACGGAAGATGGGATTTTAATTGA
>DMYK01000355.1:3029-8278 GCA_003483675.1 Microcoleaceae cyanobacterium UBA11344 | reverse complement strand
TTGTCTACCTATCAGAAACGCAGTCGCCGATTTGGGAAAGTGTAACGATTGTAGATTGTAGATTGTAGATTTTAGATTGTAGATTAATCCATTGAGTTAGGGACAGCTTATGTGTCATGCTGAGTGCAGCGAAGCATCTCGAAGATTCTTCACTTCGCTATCCCTCCCTTGTGAATGACAGGATTTCATTGAAATGCGTCCAGGATTGTCCCAATCGCAAATCTCAAATCGCAAATCTCAAATCGAATCACGGCCCGGAAAAAACTGCTGCTTCGATATCCTGACGGGAGAGGGAGTATTTGAAGAAGCGCTGAATATCTTGGCCGTCGTTTCCGGCGTTGATGTAGCGGATCGTGAGTTGATCGATTTCGAGGGATAGTTCTGCTTTCCATATAGGTCGATCGATGTTCCAGCAGTGGAGTTCTCGCAGGTTTTGCTCGCAGCCGCGGCTTTTCAGCCACTGCTCGATTTCTGGGAGTGGATGGTTGTACAAAGGGGTGTCAGCGGAGGGAAGTGTCATAGGATTTTAGATTTTAGATTTTAGATTTGGGATTTGGGATTTGGGATTTGGGACTTAATTTTCAGGGGAAAGTAAATGTTATCAAAGAGTGTTATCAAAGAGTGCTGGCATCTTTGTTAATTTTAACTGCCACGAGTTAAGCCGATCGCGATCGCCAGCATCAAACATCCGATTAAAGTAGAACCCATGATAAACAAGGCGAATATTTCTCCAGGAGAAAGGGGGCGCTCCGTGGGATCGAGGTAAGCCGAGTTGAAATTTTTTGCCCGCGATCGAGAAACCGGAGTGTGGTAGCCTCTTTGCTGCTGAATCACATTCATGGGAGAATAGCCTACTTTGATGTCGTAGGCGAGGCGACGTTCTGGGTTGCTGAGGGTGGCGTAGGCGTTGTTAAGCTGCTGAAATTTGGCGGTAGCGACTGTGGGTGGCAAGTCGGTGGTATCGGGATGGTAGATTTTGCTCAATTCCCGGTACGATCGCCGAATTTCGATCGCCGATGCGGAAGGATGCAGCCCTAACAAGCCGTAGTAACTAGAACCCAAGGGGGTTTGGCCCGGATATGCGATCGAAGAGTCTGACATTTGCTGTTTGCAGTTGCCTCGTTAGAAGTCACCTCAGAGCCTCTGGGCTGGTTGTTGATAATTTTCGATCATTTTAGCCCAGAGTTGAGGGTAGCGCCACTGTCTGCTAGAGCGAGGGGTTTTAGTGGGCGATCGGCTCGACTGACGATCGCGCGTCGATCGGTATTAGCTCCGAAAACTATGAATCGCCCGATTCCCTTCGGGATAGATTCCCTTCACGCAAATTTTGCACATCCTCAAGGCTAAGCCCTGTAATTTGGCTAATGGTTGCATCATCTAGCCGTGAAAGTAATTGTCGGGCGATCGCGATCGCCTTCGATCGCATTCCTGCTGCTCGCCCTGACTGAGAAGCCTTAAGAATAGCTCCCTGCTGGTCATAAATAAACAGTTCCCTCCGTTCCATATCTTCCACTTCATCTAGGCTTAAATTCACTTGATTCGCAATATCAAAAGCTTTATGAATTTCAGGTATGCTGTCCATTTCTTCTGGTACTGATGTGAGAATCCTAGCATATTGCATGAAATAAATCCATAGTTCTGTGAGCGTCTCAAGTTGATGCTGTTCTTTGGTAAATTTTGGCAACTCTACCAACACTAAATCCAACCTTGGGATGGCATTCACAAATTAGAGCCTTGAGAAAGCTAATCAGAATGTCTTTGCTTTCTGAGGAACCAAATATTTTTTGAAAGCGTAATCTGTTGGTGGCTTGATAAATATCATAGTTTTAAAATTTAGCTGTTCGGCTATTCGTTATTGTGACGCAACAACGGGATTTGAGCTTAGTCAAACTGCTGATTTTGTTTCAGGTAATGGCTTGACATTTTCCGGCAAATGTGCATTAGCCATCGCCAGCACAGGCTCGTCGCCAGTGTGTTCCCGATCGCCAGAGTGTTCGCGATCGATGGGAATTTGGCAAGAAATCAGTTCTGTGACAATGCGATCGCCCAAAACATCTTCCCAATCCTGCAAAACTTCCCTTGCCTGAATCGGCGTATTGAGGGCCACATCAACGCCCATTTGCTGAAGGTTGAGGCTGTGGGCGGCCGATCGATGGTTAACGTACTCCACCAGCCAAACGCTCAATCCGACTGCGGCCATTAACGGCAAGACAATCCGGTAATCCCTAGTCAACTCAAACATCAACAGAATAGCTGTCAGCGGAGCTCTGGCACTACCGGCGAGGACCGCAGCCATTCCCACCATTGCATAGGCGGGAGGGCCGGCCACGCGATCGCTTAAAACAGGCACCATTGCCAAAAAGAGGCCATAAGCCGAACCCAGGGAAGCACCCAAAAACATCGCCGGAGCAAAAATGCCGCCCACTAAACCACTACCGAGGCTGATTGCAGTCACCCCTAGTTTGACGAACAGCAGGATCAGCAGCAAAGGCAAGGAAAATTTGACATCTTGGAGCATTGCTTGGACTGTTTCGTAGCCGACGCCCAAAATTTGAGGCAATTGCAGAGCTACTAAGCCGACGCAGACACCACCGATGATTGGGTGAATCGGCCTCGGCAGTCGTCCCAGCCAAGCAAATCCTCGGACTTTCCCTTGAAAACAGCGTTCAGCCAGTTGAATTGCCTCAGTGTAGGCTAGGGACACTAGGCTAGCCAAAAGCCCCAATCCCATGTAAAAAGGCAATTCTAAGGGACTACGCACATCGTAGACGGGCAAAGCAAAAGCCGGCTGAGCTCCCAAGCAGATTTGAGCGATGAGTGCCGAAACTACGGCTGCTAGGAGGACAACGCTCACTGACGAAGTAGCAAAAGTGCTGCCGAGCACGACTTCCAAGGCAAAGAATACTCCGGCGATGGGAGAGTTGAACCCGGCAGATAAACCGGCGGCGGCTCCCGCCCCCAGCAGCAAACGCTGCCGTTCTGGGGAAAGTTGCAAAACTTGAGCCAGCAGCATTCCAAAGTTGGCGCCGATTTCGACGCTGGGGGCTTCCGGGCCGAGGGAAGCGCCGGTGCCTAGGGAAACTGAGGCTGCCACCATTTTAGTGATGGGTTTAAGGGGGGAGAGTTCTTGCAAGCCGCGAGTGGCTGCAATCAGCGAAGACATATTGGGGCCAAAATCCCGAAACCACCAGCGCATTAAGCCGATGACGACTCCGCCAAGAGTGGGAATGCAGGCTAGTGTCCAAGAGCCTGCTTTGGAAATTACCCCCATCAAGTCTTCGAGCATGAGGGTGTGGATCAAGTGAATTAAATAGTGAAAAGTGACGACGCCGGCGCCCGTAACTCCCCCGATGACTAGGGAGAGGATGAGCAGGAGGGTTTCTGGACTGGGGTGCAGGCGGTGGAATACTGGGCTCAGCGGGGAGGCATAGGGAGTGTTTGCGGTTGGGCCGGCCGGCAGCAAGTCTACAGGATGGGTGGCTCTCATCTAGGGGTTAATTCTTCTGTGAGAATTTAGATAAATATTACATTTTATTTCTTATTTTAATTTTGAGTGATTTTAGGGGAATTGACAAGTTAATTAAGGATGATTTTAGAGAGGATTTTTTTTGCTGGTGGTTGGGCTAGGAATGGACTTAACTGAGGGTCGGCAAATTTGAGGTTTGAGATTGTATGCTCAGTTACGTTTAATCTTTCAGGAATTCGGCAAGAATGCTGATTGAGTATATTTACGCAGTCATGCGATTTGAGATTTGAGATTTGAGATTTGAGATTACTCCCACGAATAAACCGGTTTACCAATTCTCGATTCCCAATGCCCAATTCCCAATTCCCAATGCCCAATTCCCAAGGCCCAGTTTTTTAAATGGGTTGTTGAGTTGGTGGAATTCTTGGTTTCGGTTTGCCGATCGACATTAGCGGATCGCCAATAGTTGCAATTTTCCAGGGAGCCGATTCTAACTGGCGGGATGCGATTAAAAATGGAGCCGATCGCACAAGTCGATCGACCATTAATTTCGGCGGAATAAATGCAGATAAAAAAGGTTCATTGACACTCCCAACATAGGCATAAGCGCCATTTTCTAACCACCGTCCGGCAACGGTATTTTTATCATCTGGTGCTGCGGCAGACCAACTGTGTATCATGTGAACTGCTGCGGGAAATTTGAGTTTTGGGAGGTCTTCTACTAAAGCGTCGCCGTTGCCAACTTGGAAGGATTTTTGATAGCCTTTGGAATTCATCAATATTAAGTCAAATTCCCATTCTTTTGATGCTAAAGTCCGCCACTTTTGGAGGCTAGATTCCGGTTTCTCAACTAATTTGACATCAAAACCTAGTGTTTTTAATCCGCTAGCTGCTGAGTTCATTTCATATTTTTCCCAACTTCCTTCCTTGGGGTAACTGTCATAAAGCATGGCTGTTTGAGAGTCGAGAAATATAGAACACATGACTTGATAAATCGATCGCACTGAGGAACCGTAAATCCAGCCAGCGGCGGCCCAGCGTTCGCCGTTGGGATGCCGCCCCAAACCGTCAGTAACGGCTAATTGTTCGTCTGGCTTTTCAGGAGATTGATATTTTACGGCTAGTTGGCGTACAATGGTGATTGTGTCGATCACATCTCCGAGTTGGGAATAAAAATATCCGGTGGATTCGACGGCTGTTGTAACTGCCGTTTGCAGAGTTTGCCACTGTTGCTGATTGAGGGTATCATTAGGCTTTCCGAAGTTACCTTCTAAAAATACTAAGGGTTGACCGCGATCGGCAGCCAAGGCTACTGCTGCTATCCTTGCAGGGTCATTTTCTGATGTGATTACTACTCCTGGCGGTTCCCAGCCAAGTTCTGTCCATTTGGCTTTTAAGGTTTGAGTATCCGTGGCATTCCAGGCCGCTGCTGATGCGTTCAGCATCAATTGTTGGAGTTTTTGACCTTTTGGGAGTTGCTGTTTGATGCTCGGTAAACGGACTATTTCAGCGGCTTGGAAGCGCTTGATAAACATGGGCGTATATTTATTATCTTCGAGCAGAATTGGCCAGTGTCCTTTGAGGTTCCATTTTTGGATTGCTGCTAAGAATGTGGCTTCGTCGGGGACTAAAACTATGCGGTTAACAATTGGTATGTTGTCGCGGAGGATGTTAACTCGGAGGCCAGTTTGAACGGGCCAGGGTTCTTGTTTGGCTGATGGGGGCAGTTGAAAGGGTTTTTTGAGCAAGCTGCACGCGATTAATTGCTGTGATAAGCATAAAA
>DMYK01000355.1:1599-2910 GCA_003483675.1 Microcoleaceae cyanobacterium UBA11344 | reverse complement strand
GCGGTATTCTGAATAGTCGGGATATTTTTCTACTAGCCAGGTTTCTTCTCGGCGGGATTTGATGTCGAAAAATATCAGTAAAATTGCAGTGGCTATTAAGTGGGATAAGCTGATTTGAAAGATTGTCCAGGCGATGGCTGCGAAGATTAAGCCGCTGTACAAAGGATGCCGCACTATTCCATAAATGCCTGTTTGAACTAATTCTCCATCTTCTATGGGATAGGGTAAAGGTGTCAGGTTTTTTCCTAAGTCTATGAGTCCTTTGATGATGAAAATTAATCCGCTTAAGCTGAGGATACTTGCTATAATCCAGCTCAGATAAATTAATTGAGTTGATTCGATTTTAAATCCAGGTAGTTGATAAACTGGTAAGATTGCAAATACTGCGAGTAATGCTCCTTGTAGCAAAACTAAATATTCGCCGCGGCTGTTGTTGCGCCAGCCTTCGCGCGTGAAACCCCAATCAGTTAATATTTTCATAGTAATTGGTATTTGCTAATCAGTTTGTCGTAGGGTGCGCAGTGCGCACCTTACCATAGAAATAGTTTGTCGTAGGGTGCGCAGTGCGCTGGTATTTGCTAATCAGTTTGTCGTAGGGTGCGCAGTGCGCACCTTACCATAGAAATAGTCGCTCAAAGCATTTTTTGCTTCCACGACTGCAACAGCGAACAGTCAAAAGTCAACAACAAACAGATTTATTCTCGCCAGGGACGAGTCATTAGTTCTAGTTGGTTAACTTCATCTTGGCTCAAACTCCAACCTAATGCACCGGCATTTTCTTGGGCTTGTTTTGCTGTTTTTGCGCCGGGAATGGGGATTACTCCGTTTTGAGCGATTAGCCAGTTGAGGGCTACTTGGGCCGGGGTTCGATCGCGCTTTTTGCCCATTTTTCGCATAGTGGACATGACTAATTCGATTTTTTCGATGCCTGTTTTGCTGAAGCGGGAGTCAAATTTACGGGCTCCGGCTGGTTGTTCCTGGGCGCTATATTTGCCGGTGAGTAATCCTTGGGCTAAGGGGCTGTAAGCTAAAATTGTTACTCCTAATTCCGAGGCGATACTGACTATTTTTTGTTTTTCCACTTGTCGCGATAGCAGGGAGTAACGGACTTGATTTGTTGCTAAANNGAACGCCTCTACTTGCTAAGATTTTGTGGGCTTCGCGCATCTGTTCTGCTGTGTAGTTGCTGACTCCTATTGCTTGAATTCTGCCTTGTTTGACTTCATCGGCTAAGGCGTTCATCAGGGTTTCTTGACTCAGCAAAAAACTGAATGGCCAATGTACTTGGTAGAGGGCTATTTGTTCTACTTG
>DMYK01000355.1:662-1506 GCA_003483675.1 Microcoleaceae cyanobacterium UBA11344 | reverse complement strand
AATTCTTCTGACAAGCCGTTACCATAGACTTCGGCTGTGTCGAAGAAGTTGACGCCGCTGTCTAGGGATGTTTTGAATGCTGTTTCTACTTCGGCGGCGCCATAGTTGCTGCCGTAATTCCAAAATAGCTTATCCCCCCAAGCCCAAGTTCCGACGCAGAGGGGAATGACGGCTGGGCCGTTTTTTCCTAGGGTAATGGTTGTCACGGTTGCTAAATCCATAATTCTTTTCTTTATTGTTATACAAATAATCGCATTTGAGGTGCTGACTGGGAAAAAACGACGGTTACTTGCGATATCTCAGTTACTATAAATGCAAATGTTGTGTTTATTTCAATAGTTATGTCGATCGACCCTTTGCCAGATTCAAGATTAACAGATTCCGCGACTGCTGCCATCGGGAGGATTAACCTGCTGACTATGTTCCGCCTGGGCTTGTTTCAGATGGGATTAGGTATGATGTCGATTTTGACCCTGGGGGTGCTCAATCGGGTGATGATTAAGGAGTTGGCAATTCCGGCTACTGTGGTGGCTGGTACTCTGGCTATGCACCAGTTTGTCGCGCCGGCTAGGGTGTGGTTCGGGCAAATGTCTGATGCTAGGCCTTTGTTTGGCCATCACCGCACGGGTTATGTGTGGATTGGGGGGGTTGTATTTGTGATTTCGGCTTTTTTGGCGGTGCAGGTGATGTGGCGCTTAGGCGACAGTTTGGAGGCTGTGGGATGGACGACTCCTACCTATGGTTGGGTGGGTTTGTTGGGTTTGATTTTTGCGATTTATGGTATTGCTATTTGTTCGAGTTCGACTCCTTTTGCTGCTTTGTTGGTGGATGTTTCGGATGAGGA
>DMYK01000355.1:0-521 GCA_003483675.1 Microcoleaceae cyanobacterium UBA11344 | reverse complement strand
TTGGTGGGGATTGGGACTTTTGGGGTTGAGAAAAAGTATTCACGCTATGGGGTGCGATCGATCGCAGTTAATCGTGAAGATAAAATTACCCTGGGAAGTGCTCTGCGGATTTTGACGGCTAGTCGCCAAACAGGTTTATTTTTTACTTTCCTGCTGATTATGACTATTTGTTTGTTTATGCAGGATGCGGTTTTGGAACCTTACGGCGGGGAAATTTTTAAGATGCCGATTTCGGAAACTACGCGGTTGAATGCTATTTATGGTACTGGTGTGCTTTTTGGTTTGAGCGCCACTGGTTTTTTGATTGTACCACGTATTGGCAAGCAAAATACGATTAGGTTGGGCTGTTTTTCGGTGGCTGGTTGTTTTGGTTTAATTATTTTATCGGGATTTACTGGGAATCCGATTTTGTTTAAGTTGGCTTTAATGTTGTTTGGGCTAGCTTCGGGAATTACAACGACGGGTGCCCTAAGTTTGATGTTGGATTTGACTGCTGCGGAAACTGCGGGGACTTTTATTGG
>DMYK01000100.1 GCA_003483675.1 Microcoleaceae cyanobacterium UBA11344 | reverse complement strand
ATGGAATTACGCTGGATTTTGTGCCGCCGAACTTAAAAGGGAATTTTGAGATCTAGTCCTGGGCACAGACTCTACCTGTAGGGTGCGCATTGCGCACCTTACTACTACAGATAGTGTAAAACTTGACTCATGCAGCGTAAGTCCTGAAGAAGTCGGGGATCTAATAGCCAATATTCAGAAACTGCTCAACAAAAATTAATAAAAATATATATTACTGTGGTAAACATAGTGAAGTTCGATCGCGACTGGTGCAGATCAAGTTAAGATCGGACAAACTTATTCCTCAAGATAGATGACATTCTGAGGAAAAAACATCATCTAATTGATTAGCTCGCTATTCAGCGAAGCTTATGAGAAAAATATGCTTTTGACACGCCCACTACAAGCGTTTGGAGCAATCTTCAGACACAAACCTTCAACTAATATCTCGATCGACCAAAAAAGTAGTAAAAATTATTGGGAGGGGAATATTTCCCCCGTTCCAAATCAACAAAATGACTGGTGTATCCAACTGGAGATGCTGATGAGTAACGTGAAATCTTCCTGCACCAACGAAGAAATTACCGCATGGCTGCGCGGATTGCTGACAATTGCCTGGGCTGACGGCAATTTTGACGAAAACGAGCAAAAACTGATTGCTGTTCTAACTCACGATGAATTACATCCCGTATCTTTGGAGGCTGGTTTTGAACCCATTACCCCTCTTGAACTAGCTGCTGTGTTAGGGAAAGGCACTGCCAAAGGCGAGAATTTCTTGAGAACCGCAGTCATGGTAGCCTTGGCAGACGGTACTTATTCTTTCTGCGAAGATGAGGTACTCTACGGGTTTTGTAAGGCTTTGGGCCACAGTGTTGAGGCGATCGCATCTCTGCGGCACACCATCGAAGACAGCAGGTGTGATGATCCGCAGGGGCCCAGCAGCCAAATAGTCTTTGATTTGAATGCCACCCCCGCCGGAACACCCCTTTCATCTGGGCTACCTAAACCTCACCACAAAAAAGTCCTGCAACCGATAAAAGACTGGCTCGACGGCTGGGAGATCCACGACCCCAGGGTGGCACACTTTATCTGTAAAATTATTCCGCCGCAGTGTCCGTTTGAGCGCGATATCATGTTATTTGGTCACAAAATCGTACACATTCCGGCGATGTGCCAGATTAACCCGCTTTACGAACAGTTGGTGGGAATGCGCTTTCGGGCTCTGTGCTATTTGGCAGATGACTGCGGCGAGGATGTATCGTCATACTGTTAGTAGTCATTAGTCATTAGTCATTGGTCAGTAGCAATAAATTCTGCACTTAGTCGTCTGTGCAGAATTTTCTGAGTTTTTGTTGCTAATAGGACTTATGCAAGGTCTAGGTGATTATTTATGTCATTCTGAGTGAAACGAAGAATCTCAAACCCCAAAAAGAGCATCGAGATTGCGTAAGTCCTAGCTAAAAAGAACTTGGCAATCTGGACTAAAAAAGATGGTAATTATCCTCTGATTTGGTATAATTAATGACTACTCACTAATGACTAATGNNAATGACTAATGACTACTGACTAATAACTAAATTATGCAATTTATCGATCGAGCAGATATTCAAGTCGCAGCAGGAAAAGGCGGCGACGGTATGGTAGCTTTTCGCAGAGAAAAGTATGTACCAGCTGGCGGGCCCTCTGGCGGCACAGGCGGCAAGGGCGGTTCTGTGTTTATGGTGGCGGTGGAAAGTTTGCAAACCCTGCTGGATTTTCAGTACAACCGCATTTTTAAAGCCGACGACGGGAAGCGGGGCGCGCCGAAAAATATGACTGGTGCTGGTGGGGACGATCGCACGATCGAAGTTCCCTGCGGTACTGTAGTTTACGACGCCGAAACTCAGGCAATCTTAGCAGATTTGGTGACACCCGGACAGACTTTTTGCGTAGCTAAAGGCGGCAAAGGCGGTTTGGGAAATAAGTGTTTTCTGACTAATTCTAACCGCGCTCCCGATTATGCGCTGCCGGGAAAGGAAGGAGAACACAAATTTTTGCGTCTGGAATTGAAGCTATTAGCTGAAGTAGGAATTCTGGGTATGCCGAATGCTGGCAAATCTACCTTAATTTCAGCTTTGTCTGCCGCCCGCCCCAAAATAGCAGATTATCCATTTACAACTTTGGTCCCGAATTTGGGTGTAGTCAGAAAACCGACTGGAGACGGTACTGTTTTTGCTGATATTCCGGGATTAATTGAAGGAGCGCACGAAGGTGCGGGTTTGGGTTACGAGTTTTTGCGGCACATTGAGCGAACTCGGTTGTTACTCCATTTGATTGATGTTACGGATGAAGATCCGATCGCCAATTACATCACAATTCAGGAAGAATTGAAAGCTTACAGGCGTGGTTTAGCCGATCGCCCGCAAATTTTGGCTTTTAATAAGGTAGATGCGATCGATCTCGAAAGCGAAGAAATGGGTAATTTAATCAGCAGACTTCAAGAAATCAGTGGCGCTCCTGTTTTGTTGATTTCCGCTGTGAGTAGAGTTGGATTAGAGGAATTGATGCACCAGGTTTGGCAGAAACTCGACGAGATGAACGAGAAAGAGGCGGCGGAACTCTTAGCCGTCGCGAGTGTTTAATCGCTTTCCGGTTCCTCGAATTTCCGTGAATCGGTAGGTGTTTTTTTGAGGGGATCAAATCTTTAGGCTGTATCGCTTGTGCGGCAAAGATTTGATTCCCTTTGTCTTGAAAAAAGATGCACCCAAATCCCGATCGGGGATTGAAACCTGGTAAAGGGCGATCGATTGCAACATTTGGCCACAAACAACCCAAATCTCGCTCAGGGATTGAAACGGAAATCAATATAGCAAAATACAGCGTATCCCAGGTTTATGAAGTGCTGCTTTAGACCAGGCATTGCCGTGTCCCTACGGGGATCGANNGGGTGTACTTCATAAACCTGCAATCTGCTGTAGATTTACCGGGTAACTTACCCGACATTTAACTAGCGTTTCCTAGCCGATAGTAATGATGAATTCATCCTCGTACTCGGTCAAGCCATCGCTCGTCCGAAGTATCTCCCAAATCTAATAGACATTTCTAAAAACTCTTGTGGTGTAGGCATCCTGCCAGCCCTTGACTGGATTTTTCCCAGATGTCTAATATAGTCAGATGGGATTGCAATTTAATATCGATCGCTAGTATTGCACAGTTGTTCAAAATTGGGATAAATGGCGAATTGGCCCATTGTAATTAACTCTCACCCTTCCATTGTGAGAAACCGTAACAACAGTTTCTACAGTATAGACAGACGCACCGGGTTTGTGTCCTTGAAAAGTAAAAGTCCAAGTCCCATTGCCATTGTCTACAAAAGGCGATTCTTGAGCAGGACCGTGCATAGCAGCTT
>DMYK01000563.1:2776-2911 GCA_003483675.1 Microcoleaceae cyanobacterium UBA11344 | reverse complement strand
TGCTATGGCTATAGGTATTTTTTAAGCGGGCATCTTTGAGTTATCAAAATATTAATTTTTGCACGTTCTGATGCCAGTTGTGGGTACACTTTAAGATCGCAAATATCGCCACAGCCCAAAGGATTTATCCTGAAG
>DMYK01000563.1:0-2746 GCA_003483675.1 Microcoleaceae cyanobacterium UBA11344 | reverse complement strand
GCCTGATAAATAAGTGCCTTCAAAAGCATTCTACTTTCTAACCACCGCTCACCTCTGGTAAGAAACAGAACTGTGAATTAGCGGCATCATAGGCCCTGTTTGTTCTTGTCCACTGACGGATAGTTCGCTGTGGCAAAGGTAAAGCACGGAACAACGACTTAACAAATCTAGCAGAATTCGCCGCAGCCGCTGTTGCCCAGCGTCTGTTTCGTCTTCGCTTTGCCCCTTTTGTCCCAGTTGCGATCGCCAAAATAAAGGAGCCCCAAACAGAGTCGCCGCCCCGCCACTCAGCCACAGGGGCGAGCTAGCATCTAGCCAAAAATGCCATTTGTGGGCGCGGCGGCTGCTGCGGTACTGAAAGATGGTGGCGAGGGTGACGGCTGGGGCGGCCGAACCGTCTGGACGGACTGGAAAGGGGTTGGCGGTGACGGTTCCTTGGCGCAACAACTGGATGAAGCGGGCGATCGTTTCAGATTCGCCGCCCTTCGGGGGTTCTACACGCTGCATTCGCTCGTCTATTTGCCAGTAGTGGGCGCAGGTTTCCATTAACTCCCGCAGGGCTGCTAGTTGATCGTAGGGGAGGTATCTGTCTGAAATGAGAAATTTCTGGATCGCTCGATCGAGTAGGGAAATTGGACTTGGTAGCAGCCGCTGCTGTTGTTGCGTCCGCTGTTGTTCAATCCACTCCAAAATCTGCTCGTAAGCCCCAGCGGCTCGGTGTCCAAGTCGATCCCATCGGGGAAAGGCTGTAATTGGAAGCAAGCTCGGCCGATCTAGCTCTGGACGAAAACAGTGATCGGCGATTAAACCGGCTCTCACCGGATCGATCGATTTGGGATTTGGGATTTGATTTGGATTGAAAATCGGGTTGGAGCCTTCGGTGTCTAATTCCCGGTTTCTCTGGCTGCTTAAGACTACCAGCATTTCGGCGACAGCATCTCGATCGACTAACCGGCCGAGCCCTGGATAGACTAAGGCTAGCAACGTCAGCAAAGCTCGAATGGCTGGGGTACTTGACAGGGGACGCTGATCGTTAAGGGATTCGGCGGCGATGTTGTCGCGGCCGAGAATTTCCGTGAGGCTGTAGCGAGCGATCGCATCCATCCCGGGGGCAATTACCGCTATTTCCTCTGGTGCCACGGCTTTTGACTTCACAGCCTCAGCAATTATTTCGGCGGTTTCTCGCAGCAGTTGGGATCGGGATGTCGTAGAGATCGATCGCACCGATGCCGGCAAACTCAACTCTAAGCCATAAAAACTATCAGCATTAACTGCCAAATTTACCACCGACTCGCCAATTTCTTGGGCTAAACCTGCTTGTCTGTCCAAGTTTTCCACTCGATTGCAGCGTGTTTCGAGTCCGGCCATATATTCCGTGTCAGCCCCCAAACCCAAGCGCACTCCTCCATCAGGATTGTAGGTGAAGGCCCCGGCTGCACCTCTGTCTAGCAGCAACTCAAACAAGTGGCGGCTAATGGCTGGATAATCGTCAATATCGTCTGCCATGACTGCTTGGTAGCGATCGAGCAAATGCTGCTGGTAAGTGCCATCCTGCAACAGATACCGCCAGTAGAGTTCGCAAATAATCCCGTAAGTCAGGAATCCCCGCGTCAAGCACCATTCTCGCCACCTGTCGAGCAACTCTCCCATAGTAGCCCAGAGGCTGGTTGAGCCAGCCTCCCCAGCAAATCCCTGTTCGAGAATTTCGGGAATCTCGATCGCCGGCGTACCGCTGACAGCAGCCAGTTGCAATAAGTCGAGAGTTCGACGCACCATTCGGTTTGAGCTTACCCCTGTTTGTCGCAAAATGCCTGAGTCTAGTTCGCGACGCCAGAGTCTGGCCGCCAGTTCCAGTTCTGTTTCGGGTTGCAGCCGCAGGGGAAATTGGACCCTCAAGTCCAGTGACTGAACTAGGAGCGGCCAAAACAGCATCACTTCCTGCTCGAAAAATCCGAAAGGTGTGGTCGAGTGAAAGGTATATTTTCCTTGGGTGGCGGTGGCGATGCGATCGGCTAATTCGAGTCGATTGTCGCCGTTAGCGGCTAACACTAAAATTGCTGGGCCCGTCTGTCCGAGCCTGCGACGCCCGGAACGCCAGCGACTTGAAACTGTTGCTGACAGAGGCTTGACACTTGGGCTCCAAAGGCAGAACTGCTCAATGAGGCGAGTGGTTTTGCCACTGCGGGCGGCTCCGACAATCCAAATTGAATCCGAGGACACGATTTCTAATCTCAGTAAGTTTGCTAATATACCGTCAGGAACCTCAGCCTAAAGGCATGAGGCTTGAAAGAGAAATCTAACAAGCCATCCTGACCAGCCTAAGTACCAGTGCGTACTACGTTTTTTGAGTCACGACACCGGAGAATNNCTGTCATCTGCGATTAAACAGTTTTAAGGTCACTGAAACAGTGTTGCAGGTTTAAAAAGCTCTTAAAACATTGGCGAAGCTAATATTACCCCGCAAGGGAGGCTCGCGAGAGCAAACCATTATGCGTACAGGGTTGTGAGATTTGAAACGGTAACTGTCCCGTTGAAAGTACAACACAAAAGTACACCGATTCAAGCAACTCCAAGGCGGTAATGGTATCCAAATTCAATATAAAGCCGTCCTATAAGGACGGGGTTTCCAACCCATTTTTCTGATGAATACTTCTCCCTGGAACAGATTTGTAAAATATCTCTACAGTGCCCGCCAATGGTATAGAGAAACGCCTGAGAGGGCCCTAGAACAGGCCTACGATGCTGC
>DMYK01000047.1:1816-9219 GCA_003483675.1 Microcoleaceae cyanobacterium UBA11344 | reverse complement strand
GTGGAAGACGATCAAGAGGGCGGTTATATTGCTAAGGCAATGGGTGAATCTATCTTTACTCAAGCTGATAGCATTCAAGAACTGCGAGAATTGATTAAAGATGCCGTTCATTGTCATTATCCTGATGAGCAAAACCGTCCTAAATTGATTCGCTTACACATTGTTCGTGATGAGGTGATTGCCTCATGAAATTGCCTAGAGACTTATCAGGTGAAGCACTGGCTAAGGCTTTAAGTAAATTGGGATATGTTGTCGATCGCCAAACGGGTAGCCATATTCGATTGACGACTCAAGAAAATGGTGAACATCACATTACTATTCCTAACCATAGTCCCATTAAAATTGGCACTCTTAGTGCAATTATGCGTGATGTTGAAGACCACTTTAACTTGACCCGCGATGAATGCCTCACTCGATTATTTCTTTAAGTAACTCAAGTTGCTAGTTCCTGATGATTTTTTCTCAATACAATAGGTGTAACACATGACTCAAATTACCCTTCGTCTTGATATTCCTACCTTGCAAGTAGAAGTTATCGAACTGCTAGAAAAAACCAGTAAACAAATGGCTATAGCCCATAACGGGCGATGGTTTCATAACGGCGCTGAAACTAAATATCGAGAGTTTCAAGTACAACTCGAAGAACAAATCCGCTCTGTTAAAAATCTGGAATTAAGAATGGCAATTGTCGCTCCCATGAAAGCCGGAAAATCCACCATTATTAACGTTACCGCAGGGGAGGAAATCGTTCCCAGTCATAACGATGCTATGACGACACTCCCCACAGAAATTGTCTTTCGTGCCGATTTAACAGAGCCAATATTAATTTTAAGTCCTCATACTTGTGCAGCATTTCAGCAAGCAATTCAAGCACTCCAGCAAAAGATTCAGACAATAGGTATTGATGAAGCTCTCAAAATCGCAAATTATCCCCACCTTCGGGAACTATTAGCAAAAATCGAGCAAGGATTTTCTCTCACTGCTGAAACTCATGGTAGAAATTCCTGTGTTAATACTCTAAAGGTACTTAATCACTTGATTAGATTGAATAACAAACTTTTGCCAGAGCAGAATATTATCGAATCTGTTAATGATTTTCCCCGCGTTGAGACAAATTTCTGGTTAGCATCCCACTCCGACAAATTACAACAACAGGGTAAACTGGTGGTAGTGGATACACCCGGCCCCAATGAAGCGGGACAAGAAAAACTCAAGCATATTGTAGCGGATCAACTGCGTCAATGTTCCTTAGTGGCAATTGTTTTAGACTATACTCAATTACAGGGAGTCGCAGCAGCCGAAGTCAAAGAAGAAGTAGCGCGAGTTATCGAATTAAGGGGTAAAAAAAACCTCTATGTTTTGATTAACAAAATTGATCAAAGGGGTATGGGTAGCAATTACATGACGACTGAACAGGTACTCCAATTTGTTAATACTAATTTTGGCATTTCTAATCCTGAGCAAATCTTTGAAATTTCCGCTCTTAATGCCCTGTTAGCTACCCAATTTCTACGGGAACTAGAAAAACATCCTGAAACTCCCATTGCCCAATTAGAAACGGCTCCAGCCCTTGCTAAAGCCACATTAGGATTAGATTGGCAAGAAGAAATTACTCAAATTAGTGCGGAAAAATTGAAAGCCAAAGCGGAAAAACTCTGGCAATTATCGGGTTTTGCTGCCTTCCTAGAAAAATCAATTCGCACTCTGAGAAGCGAAGGGACTCATCGCTGTATGAGAAATGCTCTTGAACTTAGTAGCAATTGTTTAAGTAAGTTATATGCTGATCTTGACGGCGAAATCAAAAAGTAAACCCTAACACGAGGTAAACCATGAATCCTGAACAATCTCCCACCGATGTTTATAATGAAATGACCGCTTGTATCTAGGACATTAATAAGTCTTTATTTTACTAATAGAATATGTGCTTCAGCATCCATCGGAAATCCCGTCAATTCTACAGGAGGAGAAGTGCGACAGGGTAACGAAACCCGCAGTAAAAATGTGGCTTTAATGTACTGTATTAAGTATTAGCTTTGCTTAAGCTATTCGGCAGTTAATGTGAATACAATTTTAGGCATTTTGGCGATCGCATAACTTAATCAAGACTTAGAATTGTTTGTAGTAAGGACGAAGAGTCCTGATTGACTATCAGCTTTCTTAGAGGACGGTCGTCCTCACTACAAGCTTACTTAGCTGGGCCCACAGCGTCGTGGAGGGCGGTTTGAGGAAATTGCTGTTTGACGATCGCCCAAATTTCGGGTACTGATTGGATGGAACTGTAAAGGACNNCTGTCGTCCTTACTACAAACTTGTCACTCAAAACTGCACATAATTTTGCCGCCACCAAGCACGCACCAACTTAATCTCCTCAAACGTATAAATCTCTTGCAAAAAATCATAAATCGCTCTCAATTTCTCATCCCCAATAATCTCAATTGCGTACACAATCGCCTGCTGGCGTTCCGATTCCACCAACAAATTTAGATCGACTTCCCGCCCCATCTCCATCAATTCTACTAAGTGCCCAGTAATAGTAGTGGGACTCATCCCCCGCGCATTCGCTACTGCTTGAACAGTCAAACCTTGTCGGTGCAGTTCCCATGTTTGCATCTGCGAATAAGACGGAACGTTAGCAAGATTAGGAACAGGAAAAGATGCAGAACCAGAACTCGTGGGTAGTCCTTGTTGTTGAGAAAAATTGCGAATTGCCTCTAAAAAAACCTGACCATATTTATCTCGCTTGTTGCTACCAACGCCGTAAACATCCTCAAAATCTCTGAGGTTTTGCGGGCGTTTTTCTGCCATGTCTCGCAAGCTTTTATCAGCAAAGATTACATAGGGTGGCACAAATTGTTCATCAGCAATTTGTTTACGCAGCCTCCGCAGTATTGCAAATAAATTTTCAACTTCTACGGCTAAAGAACGAGTTATTGCTTTCACTTCCCGTTGCGGTTCAACGGCTATTTCAACTGTGCGCTGCCGCTTCATTATTTCCCAACTTTTATCGTTAAGTTTCAAAATTGGAAAGCCGTCGCTTGTTTCGTTCAATAATCCTTGATGTAAAAGCGATCGCACTAATATTTTCCACTCATCAGCACTGCGATCTTTGCCAATTCCATAGGTAGAAAGTTGGTCATGTTGGTATTGCAAAACTTTCTGATTTTTAGAACCGCGCAGCACGTCTATAATGTGATTCATGCCAAATTTCTCTCTGCACCTTGCGACGCAAGAAAGAAATTTCATTGCTTCAATTGTCCGATCTTCCACTGGTTTTTGATTGCAGCAGTTGTCGCAATTTCCGCAATTTCCGGGGAATGAATCGCCAAAATAACTTAACTGAATTGTGCGGCGACACTCGCTTGATTGAGCATAATTAATTACCCGGTGCAATTGTTGTTTAGCAATTCGCTGTTCTTGCGGATCTGGTTTTTGTTCGATGATATATTCGATGGTTTTAACATCGCCGTATCCGAAAAATAAGCTGCAATGGGCGGATTCGTTATCTCGGCCGGCTCGACCTGATTCTTGATAGTATCCTTCTAAATTCTTGGGCAAATCGTAGTGAATTACAAACCGCACATCTGGTTTGTTAATGCCCATCCCAAAGGCAATTGTGGCAACCATTACTTGCACGTCGTCGCGAATGAAGCGTCTTTGATTGGTTGTGCGATCGACATCTTTCATCCCGGCATGATAAGGTAAAGCTTCGATGCCGCTTTGCTGCAATTTGTAAGCAACTTCTTCGACTTTCTTGCGGCTGAGACAGTAGATAATTCCCGAACCGCCTTTTTTTTGAATTATCTGTAAAACTTCGGCAAAACTGTGCTTGGTTTTGGGGCGGACTTCGTAGTATAAATTGGGGCGGTTGAAGCTGGCGACGTGGATGTATGGATTTCGCAGAGTTAGCTGCTGGATAATATCTTGGCGGACGCGCTCGGTAGCGGTGGCAGTTAGTGCCATAATCGGAATGTTTGGGTAGCGATCGCGCACAAGTTTCATTTGTCGGTATTCTGGACGAAAATCGTGTCCCCATTCGGAAACGCAGTGTGCTTCGTCGATCGCAAAAGCCGAAATTCCCAACTTAGCTGCTACTATATCTAGAAACGGCAAAAATCTCTCGCCCAGCAAGCGTTCGGGAGCAACGTAGAGTAATTTAATCTTGCCTTCGAGAATAGCAGTTTCGCGCGATCGAACTTCCTGACTGTTCAAAGTGCTGTTGAGAAAAGTCGCCCCAATCCCATTATCTCGCAGAGCTTCCACCTGGTCTTGCATCAAAGCAATCAGCGGCGAAACAACCACACTCAAACCCGGTTTCAACAACGCCGGCAATTGAAAACACAAAGACTTGCCGCCGCCAGTCGGCATCACAATCATCTGATCCCGTTGTTCGAGAGCAGCTTCCACAATTTCTCTCTGTCCCGGACGAAAAGAGTCGTAGCCAAAAAAATGTTTGAGATAGTGTTCGAGGGAGAGGGATACAGGAGATGTTGGCGGATTCGACCCTGACATTTGCAGTCCTTGTGTGTTGACTTCTATTCTATGCTAATTGAACACAAATACAGCGATCGCGATCGAAAATCAAAAATCGTTCAGCAGAGAAACCGATACTTTTAATCGCGTTTGGGCGGATTTGGTGCTGAAATTATCGGTTTTGCACCGATAATTTCCCAAAGTTCCAACAGAATGCAACGAATTATGAATAAAAGTTACAAAAACTGGACAAACGGTTACTAATGTGCACCATCCTAGGAAGATGGCGCGGAAATTGCCAGACTGAAAAATATGAGCGCAGCAGCGAAGTTCGCCACTTAGCACTTGGCACGATCGAATTTTCCCCCTCATCGGAGTCAATGGATTTGAGATTGACCGAAAGCAATTGCTTTAATCGCTGCTACTAATTAACAGCAATATTTCTTTACTTTTAGCAAGCTCTGGAATTCATATATTTTGTTTATCTAAAATTTAACTTGTACGTAGATTTACGCAGGTAAAGCAGAATTGCCGAGGTACCTTTACAGAATCTTTATAATTCTCCGCGATCCTAGGGTCTGATTATAAAGATTGAGTAAAGATAGCCATTTACTGTAGCCAATTTCACGATGCTGTAAGTTAAACTGGGAACCAGCGCAAACAACACTTACGTAATCCACAAAATCCTGAAAAAACGCAATTTTCTACATCCTAAAGGTGTTGAAGGGATGCCATAACTCAGGGGTTTTCGTCTGACAGATAAACCAGCAGTTTTTAAGCCAGCTAGGTTGCAACTACACAAAATACAAGTTGCTCATAACCTGGTTAGTTGTAGATCACAAAAATTAAAATAAAAATTTGATGGGGAAGTTATGAAAAAAAACTTAGGGGTTAAGAATTACTTTTCCCAATCCCAAGAATCTTTGCAAAATCTCCCAGCCATTCAAAAACTATTGGAGGAGATAGGTACTGCACCGACAGTTGCCAAACTAAATGCAGCCTGTGAAATTTACGATTTTCAACTAGGAGATGAAATCGCCAAATATCAAAAACAGGAGTCGGGAATCCAGGGATTTGAAAAATCAGAAATTGATAGCAATTGTTATTTGCTGAGTCAGGGAAAAGTCCGGCTGCTAGCAGTAGAAGCCTCTCAAGAACAGGAGGTTTCGGCGGCTGTACTGGAAATAGGCGAAATATTTGGGCAAGACAACCTATTTATTGAAAGCGGATTGCCTTACAGGGCAATTGCAGCCGGTACTTGCCAAATTGTGAGAATTGATGCGACCAAATTTAAACCAATTTTAGAGGAATTTCCCCAACTGCGGCAGCAGTTGCAGCAACAATACCAACAGCGGCAACGGTTGCTCTTTTTTAAGACGCAAACAGAATTGCGATCCCTCGATCCCCAGCAACAACAAATCCTCTGGCCTTACTTACTTCCTTACATAGAAGAAACCCGAATTCCCGCCGGAGTTTCCCTCGCTCAGTCTCAAAAATCGACCAATCATTTTTGGCTCCATAGCGGTCAAGTTCAAGGTAAAAAACCGCCAATTGTAGGCAGTAGCTGGGGACATCCCGACCCTGTGCCCGCAGACTGGAAAGCTGAAACAGAATTGATAATTTACCAGCTTAGTGCCAAACAGTGGGAAATAGCATCGGCAACTGCTGACAGTAATGACCGACCTAAAATCATCCGCAAATCTCCGATATTAACCTTAGTAAAGCCTGCGGACAAAACTGATTTACCCGGAGTACCGAAAGTCGAAAAACCTCAAGCCACTGCGGGAATCATCACATTTCCCAAGCCCAAAAAGCGCCGGTGGTTTGGCAGTGGAACCCCATTCATTCAACAGCAAAGTTCAGCAGATTGCGGAGCCACCTGCTTAGCAATGATTAGCGAATATTGGGGTAAAAAATTCAGCCTCAATTACTTGCGCGAACTAGCAGAAATTGGTCGCAGCGGTGCCGCCCTCAAAACTCTGGCAAAAGCCGCCGAAAAAATGGGATTTCAAGCCCGTCCCGTGCGAGCTTCTTTAACTCCACTCCGCAATCAAAATCCCTGGATTGCTCACTGGCAAGGCAATCACTACGTTGTTATTTACCGCTTTAAAAATCAACAAGTTTTAGTTGCAGATCCGGCGATGGGCAAGCGGTGGATGAGCATTAAAAACTTTACGGATAATTGGACGGGCTACGCCCTAATTTTAGAGCCGACACCGCAGTTATACCGCAATGACATTGCCGAACAGAAAGGGATCAAAACCAAAAATTTTCTCGGCATAGTCTGGCCCTACCGTAGTACGATCGCCCAAATTATCGTCATCTCCTTGTTTCTCCAAATATTTGGGCTAGTTACTCCCCTATTTACCCAAGTAATTCTCGACCAAGTAGTTGTTAGCAAAAGCGTAGTAACGCTGCACGTCTTTTCAGTCGGACTGCTGCTATTTAGTATTTGGCGAACGCTGTTGGGTGCAAGCAGACAATACTTGCTCGATTACCTTTCTAACCGCATTGACCTGACTTTAATTAGTGGCTTTATCAGTCACACTCTCAGTTTGCCGATCAAATTCTTTGAATCGCGTCAGGTGGGCGACATCTTAACGCGCGTTCAGGAAAATCGAAAAATTCAGGCGTTTCTGACTCGCCAAGCGATTACTACTTGGTTAGATGCTTTGACGGCGGTAGTTTACATCGGACTGATGATTTACTACAACGGGAGTCTGGCTTTGTTGGTTCTGGCTTTAATTCCGCCGATCGTGATTTTGACTTTAGTTTCAACTCCGTTTCTGCGACAAGTGTCACGGGAGATTTTTAATGCAGGTGCTAAGCAAAACTCATCTTTAGTAGAAATGATTACTGGGGTGGCGACGATTAAAGCAACTGCCGCTGAGCGAGAAATGCGCTGGCGCTGGGAAGACCAATTAACAAGTATG
>DMYK01000047.1:0-1782 GCA_003483675.1 Microcoleaceae cyanobacterium UBA11344 | reverse complement strand
CGATTAATACTTTAGGTAGCACGGCTTTGCTGTGGTACGGGGCGATGCTGGTAATTCAAGACCAATTAACGATCGGTCAATTTGTCGCTTTTAATATGATGATCGGGAGTGTGATTTCTCCTGTGTTGTCTGTAGTGGGACTTTGGGATCAGTTTCAAGAAGTGCTGGTTTCGATCGAGCGTTTGGATGATGTATTCTCCACCCAATCTGAAGAAAGTCATGACAAACCGATGCTGGTGCTGCCGCGCATTCAGGGAAGCGTCAAGTTTGAAAATGTTTCTTTCCGCTATTCCCAAGATGACGAACGGAATACGCTGCAAAATCTTTCTTTTGAGGTGCAAGCTGGAGAAACTGTAGCAATTGTCGGCCGCAGCGGTTCTGG
The DNA here is from genome assembly GCA_003483675.1 of Microcoleaceae cyanobacterium UBA11344. Lineage (GTDB taxonomy): Bacteria > Cyanobacteriota > Cyanobacteriia > Cyanobacteriales > Microcoleaceae > Microcoleus. Next base: position 1,400 of record DMYK01000047.1, on the reverse strand, counting down.
TAAGAGCACTTTGGTAAAGCTGCTGCAAGGTTTCTATTATCCAGAAAAGGGGCGGCTGACAATTGACGGCCACGATATTCGGCACATTTCTTTGCAGTCGTTGCGAATTCAGTTGGGTGTTGTCCCTCAAGATTGTTTCTTGTTTTCGGGAACGATTTTGGAAAATATTACGCTGTACAAAAATGGACAGGGTGATGATTCTACAAGCTTGGAAGAGGCGATAGAGGTGGCGAAGTTAGCAGAAGCTCACGCCTTTATTCAGGATATGCCGCTTGGTTATCAGACTCCTGTGGGGGAAAGGGGAACGAGTTTGTCTGGGGGACAGCGGCAGCGAATTGCGATCGCCCGTGCTCTTTTAGGCGATCCCCGGATTTTGGTTTTGGATGAAGCAACTTCTTCGCTGGATACCGAGTCAGAACGCAGGTTCCAGCAAAATCTCGCCCGCATTAGTCGCGATCGCACTGCGTTTATTATCGCTCACCGATTGTCTACGGTGCGTAATGCCGATCGAATTTTAGTTTTAGACAAAGGCATTTTAGCCGAACAAGGCAACCACGAGCAATTGATGGCTGAACGTGGACTTTACTATCACCTTGCTCAGCAACAGCTCGATCTTTAAGTTATTGGTTATTAGTTATTGGTTATTGGTTATTGGTAGCCACTCAAAATTAACAACTACCAACTCACAACTACCAACTCACAAATAACTAATAACAAATAACAAATAACTCATAACAAATTTGGAGTAAATACCATGCTTTCAGAAGATGCCCAAGAATTAGGCGGCGATCCTGATGAAATAGCTGAAGTTTATGGAGGTGTAGCTTTAAAAGAAAACGAAGTCAGTCAAAAAGATCGCTCTTTAGAAGTAGTCGAACCTCAAAATCGATCTGCTAAAATTAATGAATATATCAATCCTGCCATGTTCCGCACGACAGATGAAGATAATTGGTCTGCTTCTTTGCAGTCGGTACTCGACCAACCATCGGTATCTTTTCCCCAGAAGTTGATATTAGGAGGAATGATTTTTTCCGTAGCTTTTGGAGCGTGGGCGACTTTCGGAAAAATCGATCAAGTCGGTCACGCTCAGGGCAAATTAGTACCCAAAGGTGCTGTTTACAAAATTCATCCGACTGAGCCGGGAAAAATCATTAACCTGGCGATCAAAGAAGGTCAAAAGGTGAAAGCTGGACAATTATTGGCAGAATTAGACCCGGAAACGGCTTCTAGCGAGGTGGAACGTCTCGATAAAATTCTCGACGCTTATCAGATTCAATTGGTGCAGCAGATTAGTTCGATCGAACGAACACGATTGGAAGCTCAAGCCAGCAAAGCAATTTCTGAAGCAGACAAGCGCGGGGCTGAAGCTGCGATCGCCCGTGCTCGCGCTTCAGTGGCTA
>DMYK01000431.1 GCA_003483675.1 Microcoleaceae cyanobacterium UBA11344 | reverse complement strand
CGAGCGGTAGATTGATTAATGCTGATGTTAATGGATCTTACAATATTATGCGAAAAGCAATCCCAAATGCCTTGTGCAATGGGATAGGGAGCTGCGTAGTTCAGCCCGTGGTCAATCCGCTCGAAGTAAAAAAGAAAGGGGAGGGACTTCATGCCTCCCACGGCACTGTAATAGATGACTATACTTTTACCAGCTATTTGTTTACACATCTTTAGATTTTCTGAAATTCCCATACCATAAAGATGGAAAAACCCTCTTTTCTTAATGATATCTTTAGGTTTTGCTCAAGGTTCAACAGCGAGGGAGCCTGTAACAGCAAAGGGTTCGGTAAATAATTAAAGTTTCTTGAAATTTATAAAAATAGCTGCAATACTTTGTAATGTAAAGAGGAAAGTTGAAAAATATCTAAAGAGAAACTAATTGGATTGCGATGTCGCTAAAGTAGTAAAAATGACTGTTTGTCACTGAAAAAGAGTGATAAGCTCGACTAAGCTCAGCAAAAGTAAAAGCTCGCTATTTAATTAAGTAAGTTCGATCGATAACAAAGGCTAAGGTAAAGTTCATGGCAAACTCAGTTTTAAATCAGCAAAACGCCACAGCAGAAGTGCAGTGGCAGCCAAAAGATCTTGTCCGCGGCTTAGTGTGGAAAATTGCGATCGCAACCTGGCTGTTAATGGCTGTAGGTAGTGCCACGCGGGTGATGAATGCGGGGCTCGCTTGCCCGGATTGGCCACTGTGCTACGGTCAATTAATCCCCGCAGCGCAAATGAATTTGCAGGTATTTCTGGAGTGGTTTCACCGTTTGGATGCAGCAGCAATTGGCTTAAGTGCGATCGCACTTTTAGGACTATCTTTGTTTTATCGTAGCCGCGTCCCAAAATGGCTCCCTTGGGCGAGCGCTGGGGCAGTATTCTTAATCGTTTTTCAAGGCGTATTGGGCGGCTTGACAGTAACACAACTGCTCAGATTTGACATTGTTACCGCTCACTTGGGAACAGCTTTACTGTTTTTTTGCGCCCTCCTAGTCATCGGTTTCATGCTGACTCCCTACGAAGCTACAGGTAATATCGGGTAAATTGGCTTGGATAAGTGCGATCGCAGTATTGTTAGTTTACCTACAAAGTTTGCTAGGAGCATTAGTAGGCTCTAGATGGGCACTGCATCAATGTTTGGGCTCCTCAGAATTGTGCGAGGTAATGAATAGCCACATCATCGGTATCGTACCAGCTACCGCAGCCACTTTAGTGGTAACAATTATGGCTTGGCGGCAGCCAGCACTAAGTTCAAACTTGCGAAAATTAGGGAATTTAGCTAGTGTTTGCCTAATTGCTCAATTAGTTTTGGGATTAGCAACTTTCCGGCTGCATCTTCAGGTAGAACCGCTGACAGTCGCCCACCAAGCAGTCGGCGCAGCTTTACTGGGAACCCTGGTAGCTTTTAGTGTTTTGGCTTGGCGCGATCGGGTTTTATCAGCTTGAAAGTAAGAGGGGCGGGTTTATTAATCCTTTTACCTACAGCAAATATCTCTCGTAAAACCCGCCCCTACGAACCAATGACAACTGACAATTGACCAATGATAATTGACAAGTAACAACTAACAACTAATCACCGATGCAAGAAGTTCTTACAAACAATAGCCCTCGCCATCACGAAAACTTTTCGCAAGTGGCGAAAAGTTACTACCAACTCACAAAACCCAGAATTATTCTGCTGCTACTAATCACCACATCAGCAGGAATGTGGATGGCCGCCAAAGGAGAAGTCGATCCGCTATTGCTATTCGCAACTATCACTGGAGGCGCTTTAGCTTCCGCGTCGGCTAATACAATTAATTGCATTTATGATAGCGACATTGATTATATTATGGAGCGCACCCGCTGGCGGCCGATTCCTTCCGGGCGTGTCAAGAAACGGGATGCTTTGATTTTTGCGATCGTCCTAGCTACAATATCCTTTACATTGCTGACAGTTGTTGCCAACTTATTAGCAGCATTGCTAGCCATGTCAGGCATCGTTTTCTACGTCCTAATTTACACCCACTGGCTGAAGCGTCACAGCGTGCAAAACATCGTCATCGGCGGTGCAGCAGGGGCGATTCCGCCGCTAGTTGGATGGGCTGCGGTGACGGGAGATTTGAGTTGGGGTGCGTGGATGCTGTTTGGGATCATATTCCTATGGACGCCGCCACATTTTTGGGCATTAGCAATGATGATTCGCGACGAATACGAGGGAGTAGGCGTGCCGATGTTGCCGGTAATTGAGGGCGACGAAGCGACATCCCGCCAAATTTGGGTTTACACGCTATTGATGATTGCTGCAACTTTGCTCCTAGTTTATCCGCTGAATTTAGCGGGCGGGGTGTATGCAGGTACTGCTATTTTCCTCGGTGCTATTTTTGCCCAAAAAGCTTGGTTGCTGTTGCAGACTCCAGAGGATAAGAATGTAGCGCGATCGCTCTTTAAATACTCTATTCTGTATCTGATGCTATTGTGCGCCGGAATTGTGGTTGACAGTTTGCCTGCGACTCATAATTTTACTACTGCTGTTGTACAAAATGTGCACACTTTAATTAGTGCAGTTGTGATGTAGTAATCAGTTAAATTGCCATGATTAAAATGAAGCCCGCATCTTGCGGGTTTTGTTTATGGTAAAATAGCAATAGTCATTCTTCCATCTGCGTTAATCTGCGTTAATCTGCTTTAATCTGCGGTAAAAAAAAGAGTAAATGAACAGGAAAGAAATCCTTAAATTAAATGGTGACTATGGTAGCCACCCGCGTGTAAAATTAAAACTGGAGTCAAGTTCTGATGGCTGAGAATACTGTGAAAGTAGACATCTCATTTCAATCACTGCTGGCAGCTATTTCGTCACTGGGAATTGCTGAAAGATACAAAATCTGGGAATTTTTGGAAGCTGAATTATTCCCGAATGAGGAAGATTCTCCAGAAGACATTGCCGAAATTCAAGCGGCCCGTGCTGATTACGAAGCTGGAGACTACACAACTTTCGATCGATACATTGCACAACGGGCAAATAAATCTGCCTGACTTACACCATCATTAATTAACCTTTAAAGACAGTGACAGTTAATTTGATAATCTTAACTATACTCATAATAGATGAAAACCCCATAGAGGCGAACTGGTTATGAACTGGAAAGCACACATTCACTCAAATCCTCAAATTCTGCTTGGCAAGCCTGTAATTAAGGGAACACGAATATCAGTGGAGTTTATTCTAGGGTTGTTTTCAGAAGGTTGGACGCAGCAACAAGTTCTAGAAAACTACCCAACGCTTAATGCTGAATCTCTACAAGCTGTGTTTGCTTTTGCGGCCGAGGGCCTCAAAGAAGACGTATTTTACACGCATTTACTGTTTGCTGAGGCAAGTTAATGCGGATGAGCAACGGGTGATTTTGACATTCGATCGCGATTACGGCGAACTCATTTATCGCTTGCGGTTGCGATCGCAGAATTATATCGCGGTGTGAATTTGGGGCGATCAATGAGGTAAGCTAGAGACAAAGGTTTCAAACAATTTTAACCAATGCCAGCATCCGTTGCTTATCTGTTTGACAGAATCACAGTTGTATGCAGTCCAAAAACTCGACAAGTAAGAGGTATTTATATGCGAGGCACAGTTCTTAGTTTCTCGATTCAGGCCAATCAGGGATTCATTTCAGGCGACGATGGAAAAAGATATAACTTTCTTGGCTCAGACTGGAACTTGAGCAATACCCCTACTCAGGGAGTTAAAGTAGATTTTGAGGTGGATGGCAATCGTGCTACTTCGTTTATGAAGATCCCAGTGCCGCAGTTTCAAATCAAACTATAAAATCTCGAACAACAACAGGTATCTTGGCTTTATTGCTAGGTGGTTTGGGAGTACATTTTTTCTATCTTGGAGCTTGGGGATGGGGGTTAGTCAGTGTACTATTGTCTTGGACTTACATTCCTCTAATTGCTGGGTTGATTATGGGTGTTCGCTATCTTTCGATAACAGATAAAGAATTTGAGAATAAAATCAAAAAGATGCAGGGCCCTTTCGGAACGATAGAGCTTTAATGGTAATCTCAGTTTTCTATTCATGGCAAAGTGAACATCCTAAGTGCGTTAACCACTACTTCATTCGAGATGCTCTAAAGGACGCAATGCGTGTCATTCAACGAGAATTAGAACTTGAGGAACGACCAGAAGTAGATCACGATACAAAAAGAACACCAGGACTGCCAGACATTGGGCATACGATCTTTTCAAAGATCGAAATAAGTTCTGCTTTTGTAGCTGATGTGTCTTTTACTTCAAAGTCTACTGAAGGCAGACCTTCTGCGAATGATAATGTCCTTCTTGAACTTGGCTTTGCACTGCATTCGCTTGGGAGTGAGCGGCTAATCCTAGTAATGAATGACGCCTTTGGAAGCCCCAAAGATCACATGCCATTCAATCTTGCTCATCGTCGTTGGCCAATCACTTATAATCTCCCTCCTGATGCAGATCAGGAGACTCGCGAAAAGGTTACTGGTGATCTTAGCGGGAAGCTGAAGACAGCACTGAAGGCAATGGCAGACAGCGGTATTCTATTCTCGACTCCTGCTACGAGTTCATCGATACGCTCCGATCGATTACTATTTACAAAGTTTTTAGAGCAGTTCCCTTACGACAGCGACATGATTTACTTTCTTCGTGATTGTAATGTCGGAGACTCATTCCCGAGCAAATGGTTAGAAGAGATTGACCGTTTTACCCAAGAATGGAACGATGCGTTCCATGAATTTATAGACCCTACTCTTGAAGGTAAGCGAAAAGACTTCATGCTGAAACTTATCTCGTTCCAAAATGAACTATGGTCAAACACTTGGAGATCGGAAAGTCGTGATTTTCTTTCTATGGAATCCTATAAATTTAAGGATGAAGATCCTCGTTGGGAGAAAATAGAGGAACTAAATGCTATGGGAACAGAAGCACACGATGCACATCAAGAACTTGTTAGAGCTTGTAAGGTGGTGCTTGGCCACCCAGAAGCCAGCTAACACTTCATGGCAGCGGACGGTTGAATACCGCTTGTGCTATGTTCGAGGCTATCTGCCGCCGCTGCATTTTGCCGTTAGACCGCTAAATCTGAGTTCGGTAGTGGCTTGAATATATCTATCAAATTCCAACCCAAAGGTGAATGCCATGCAAGCCAAACTTCAAGAACAACTTTCTCCTGCTGCTGCCGAAGTCATTTTAAGACGCTTGCCAGAACGAATTAAAGCGGCTCTAATTGCGCGTGCTGCGGAAATTGAATATCCGATTGAAGCGGTGATCGAAATTGCGATCGCCAGTTTTCTCGACAC
>DMYK01000562.1:2712-3929 GCA_003483675.1 Microcoleaceae cyanobacterium UBA11344 | reverse complement strand
TTGGTTCGTTTAGCGCTGCTGGGGCAGAATTTGGAATTTCTCGATCGCGCAGAACAAGGTTTGCAAGCTTTCAGCAGTATTATACAAGATGCTCCTCAAGCTTGTCCGAGTTTGCTTTCTGCTCTCGATTGGTATCAGCATTCTACTTTGATTCGCACGACTCCTGACAAAATTTCTGGGTTAATTTCGCAGTATTATCCGACTGCTGTATTTCAGATTGAAGCTGATTTACCTGAAGGAGTTGTCGGGTTGGTTTGTGAGTGTTTGACTTGCAAGGAACCTGCGAAAAGTCAAGAGCGGCTGTTGGAAGAAATTGAGCAAAGTCAAACGCGGGTTTAGCACCAATACTATATTGAACCGCGAAGACGCTTATGACGCGAAGGAAGAAGGAGGAAGCTGAAGGAAGAAGTGGATTATCTTCTACTGGGAAGGGATCGCATCTTCAATTCGCTCCTCAATCTTCCAAAATCTCAACTAAATCTTCTATTGTCACGTCGAAGGCGCGGGCTATTTTGTAGATCGGCTACAATATTTCAAGAGTATGTGAGAGCTTTAATCCCTATGGTGTCCGATCGCACTCGACAACTTATACGACCATGAATTTCACAATTAAACTGCTGGATGTTGTTGCATTGCTAGAAAATTTACCAGAACAGGGCTTATATCGCGGTCAAGTGGGAACAGTAGTTGATGAATATGATGCAGAATTTGTTGAGGTTGAGTTTAGCGATTTGCAAGGTCGTACCTACGCGCTAGAAGCCCTTAGCAAATCACAGTTAATGATTTTGCATCATAGTCCGCTTGCGGAAACAAGATGGCTAAAAAGTCAGCCATCACTACAAAAAGTAGTTTGAAATTCCTAATAATCCCCGTTCAACTAACAATTAGCCATGAGCGACTAGCAATATAAGCAGTATTTATATTGATTTGTGAGAATTTATTTACTATAATTACCAGGTCAGAAATAACAAAATTGTTACGCCTAACAGTTTTACCCAAATAACCGCTAAACTATTCTAAGTTTGCGTGTCCCAAGCGTCGCAGGCTCAACCTATAGCTGTTAAGGATTCGTCCTGATTCACAGGAGCAAGATTTTAAAATATGCATCTCAGCGAACTGACTCACCCAAACCAATTACACGGCTTGTCCATTCATCAACTGGAACAAATTGCTCGACAAATTCGAGAAAAGCATTTAGAAACTGTAGCAGCCAGTGG
>DMYK01000562.1:2219-2659 GCA_003483675.1 Microcoleaceae cyanobacterium UBA11344 | reverse complement strand
GATGTCGGCCACCAAGCTTATCCGCACAAATTGATCACCGGCCGCTACAACCAATTCCACACCCTACGCCAAAAAGACGGCGTTGCAGGCTACCTAAAGCGCTCCGAGAACAAATTTGACCATTTTGGTGCTGGCCACGCTTCTACGAGCATTTCCGCAGCTCTAGGGATGGCAATGGCGCGCGACCTCAAAGGCGAAAACTTTAAAACTGTAGCAGTCATTGGCGACGGTGCCCTGACTGGTGGCATGGCATTGGAAGCGATCAACCACGCGGGCCATATGCCGAAAACCAATTTGATGGTAGTGCTCAACGACAACGAGATGTCAATCTCGCCCAATGTCGGCGCAATTACCCGCTATTTGAACAAAATGCGACTCTCGCAGCCGGTGCAATTTCTCAAAGATAACTTAGAGGAACAATTCAAACACATTCCCTTTGT
>DMYK01000562.1:0-2186 GCA_003483675.1 Microcoleaceae cyanobacterium UBA11344 | reverse complement strand
GTGTCGAAAGTTGGAGCCGTAATTGAAGAATTGGGCTTTACCTACATGGGCCCGGTAGACGGACACAATTTAGCAGAGTTAATTGCTACTTTCAAACAAGGTCATACTATCCAAGGCCCGGTGCTAGTTCACGTTGTGACGGTGAAGGGTAAAGGATATGCGATCGCCGAAAAAGACCAAGTAGGATATCACGCCCAAAGCCCGTTTAATTTAGCCACTGGTAAAGGCGTTCCTTCCACCAAACCCAAGCCTCCCGCTTACTCGAAAGTCTTTGCCCACTGTCTAGTTAAGCTAGCAGCAGATAATCCGAAAATAGTCGGTATTACCGCCGCAATGGCCACGGGAACTTGCCTAGACAAACTTCAGGAAAAACTCCCTAAACAGTACATTGATGTCGGCATTGCCGAACAGCACGCCGTCACATTGTCGGCTGGATTAGCCTGCGAAGGAATGCGCCCGGTTGTAGTAATTTACTCGACGTTTTTGCAGCGGGGATATGACCAAATAGTTCACGATGTTTGCATCCAAAACTTGCCTGTTTTCTTCTGTTTAGATCGAGCCGGAATCGTCGGTGCTGACGGCCCAACTCACCAAGGAATGTATGACATTTCTTTCTTGCGCTGTTTGCCAAATCTGACAATTATGGCTCCAAAAGACGAGGCAGAATTGCAGCGGATGGTAGTCACGGGCATCAACCATACAAGCGGTCCGATCGCGATGCGTTACCCGCGTGGTAACGGTTACGGCGTGCCTTTGATGGAAGAAGGTTGGGAAGAATTGGCGATCGGCAAAGCCGAAATCCTCCGCAACGGCGACGACTTGCTGATATTAGGTTACGGTTCAATGGTTTATCCGGCAATGCAAACCGCCGAGATGTTGAGCGAACATGGCATTGAAGCAACTGTGATTAATGCGCGTTTTGTCAAGCCCTTAGATACCGAATTAATCTTACCTTTGGCACAGCGAATTGGCAAAGTTGTCACAATGGAAGAAGGCTGTTTAATGGGAGGATTTGGTTCAGCAGTAGCCGAAGCTTTGCTAGACAATAATGTTGTTGTACCAGTGATGCGGCTGGGCGTACCTGATACATTGGTAGATCATGCAACGCCAGAGGAATCCTTTGCAACTTTGGGATTGAATCCGTCGCAAATGTGCGATCGCATCTTGGCAACATTCAGCCGCAAACAGTCACCTGTTAGCGTCTAATTTCACTTGTTTACTCGTTACCAGGCAGAGCCTGGTAACGCAGATCGGTCGGCTCTGCCTCCAATTTTCCTGATCTCAAAGTGAGGCAGAGCCTCTAGATATCGGTTCCCAGGTAGAGCCTAGGAACCAGTTAGATGAGACCAGAGTTTGTGGTATGATATGATTGAATAAAGATTTCACGATCAGGGAGAATCAACAATGACTTATCTCAACCCAACTCGCACAGTACCCCGGAAAAGATCGCACCCAAAACGCACACTTTCTCCAGAAGAAATAGCCCAATGGTACGCTGAAAGAGCCGCATTTCGCCAGCGGTGTCAACCTATATTCGATCGCCTCAAACCAGAATTGATTAAAACCCACTACAACTGGTACATGGCAGTTGAACCCGACAGCGGAGAACATTTTATCGAAAAAGATTCGTTAGCTGCTGGAAAAATGTGTCGTCAAAAACATCCTAATGCGATCCCGCACGTCTTTAGGATCAATGAAACAGGAATTTGTGGCACGATATGATGGAAGGAATATTTGGCGATCAGGACGAGCTATTTTTTGAAATTTCATTGATTGCTGATAACGGCTTAGAATTACCTGTTGATGCCCTGCTAGATACAGGTTTTTCTGGCTGGTTAGCAATGGACATTCAGGATTTAGAAGGGCTTGATTGGACTTATGTAGACAAAGAAACAATGCGAACAGCTAAGGGAGAATTTGATTTCGATATTTATGCAGGAAAAGTGCGTATTGATGGTCAAGAATTTGATATTCCCGTTCATTTAGGTGCGGGAGTACCGGAAATTTTAATCGGCCGCCAGTGGCTTAAAAATCGACGGTTAGTAGTTGATATGTCTGCGGGTATTTTGACTTTGGGAGCGAGTTAAAAGCAATCCCAACTAATTTAAAACAGTAGAAAAAAAGTTTGTGAAAAAGGCAAGATGACTTTAAAAAGTTTTGATATAGTAATAGTAGGAGCAGGCCCG
>DMYK01000631.1:4945-5576 GCA_003483675.1 Microcoleaceae cyanobacterium UBA11344 | reverse complement strand
GGCCAAGCAAAACGAATTGAAGGATTTGCGGTGCGGTTGAGCGGCCCGGAAGCTGCTAATTACAACGTATTTTACACTGCTCACATTCAGAATATTGGCGATACCGAGGTGTCCTCTAACGGCGAATATTGCGGCTCTCGCGGCAAAGGTTTGAGGGTGGAGGGTTTGAAGGTTTGGATCGTGCGATCGGCCTTGGCAAGCCAACCAGCGGCACCTGTGGGGTTAAAAGTGTTGGCGCATATTCAAGGAATTGGCGATCGAACTTTTAGCGATCGAGAATATGCCGGCACTCGCGCTCAAGGGCGTCGCGTCGAAGGATTTCAAATTAAAATAGAGCCTCCCGTCGCCGGTTTAAATTTGCAGTACATGGCTCATGTCGAAGGAGTTGGCGACACTGCTTGGATATCGGAAGGCGAGTTAGCTGGATTCCGCGGCAAAGCTAAGCGCATTGAGGGATTTGCCGTGCGACTGACTGGCTCAGAAGCTGATAAATACGACGTATTTTATACGGCTCACATCCAGAATGTCGGTGATACTCCTGTTACTGCTAACGGTCAATACTGCGGCACTCGCGGCAAAGGTTTGAGGGTTGAAGGGGTGACAGTTTGGGTTGAGGCTAAGGGGTAAAAAT
>DMYK01000631.1:4743-4876 GCA_003483675.1 Microcoleaceae cyanobacterium UBA11344 | reverse complement strand
GCGCAATGCGCACCTTACTACTTGTAGGGTGCGCAATGCGCACCTTACTTTCTTTGTAGGGTGCGCAATGCGCACCTTACTACTTGTAGGGTGCGCAATGCGCACCTTACTACCGATAGATTTTCTTTGTAGG
>DMYK01000631.1:0-4697 GCA_003483675.1 Microcoleaceae cyanobacterium UBA11344 | reverse complement strand
TACTGTTAATTAGCCGCTCGGACTATACTTAAACTTGTAATACCATCCTTCGGGATAGATAGTTATAGCAACCGCCAAGGTGGTTATGGCATAAACTGGAAGTAGACCCTGAGCTCTATCCTGCTGTGCGATCGCGAAACCCATGACCAAACCCTACAGTTATGACCTCCGTCAAAAGGTGATCCAGATGGCTTTCGAGGCAAGCCCAAAAAAGTGATTTTCAAGCGATGGTTCGACTTCGCACGCGCCTACCATCGCCCGCATCAACCTCCTGGCAATAGTTATACTTGTAAAAGTTCTCAAAAAAAAATCTAACTACACTTCGAATACGCGGTTCCTGAGCGTAGTCGAAGGGTAGTGCGTCGCATTTGGTCAAAAGTCTGTGTCAGAAAATTCCACGGCTCAAAGCCACAATAATTTATAAATATGTCATACCAAACAGACTATCAGAACACTCCAATCACAACAGGTGGCGAATCTTCCTATCAACTTTCACCGATACAGCAAGGGATGTTGTTCGACAGCCTTTCGGGACAACAACCAGGGGTAGATATCGAACAGGTACTTTGTAGCCTCCGCGAAAAATTGAATGTTTCAGTTGTCATCAAAGCTTGGCAGCAAATAGTGCAGCGGCATCCCATCTTGAGAACTAGCTTTTCTTGGTTAGGTAAAGAAGTTCCCCTGCAAACAGTACATCAACAAGTTGAACTACCAAGTGTTGAGCAAGACTGGCGCAATTTGTCGGAGGGCGATCGCACAAACCAACTCGCAGCTTATTTGCAAGCCGATCGCCTGCAAGGCTTTGACCTCACTCAACCCCCGCTGATGCGTTTGGCTTGCTTCCGCGTCGCGGAAACTGAGTACAAACTCATCTGGACTTATCACCACATTTTGCTTGACAGTACCTCTGCAATAATTGTTTTGCAAGAAGTTTTTAGTTTGTACGAAGCGCTGTGTGCCGATCGGCTATTAGAATTAAAACCGCCCCGTTTCGATCGAGATTGCATCGAGTGGATGCAGCAGCAAGACATCTCGAAAGCAGAAACATTCTGGAGACAATACTTAAGCGGTTTCAGCGCTCCTACCCCTCTGGTTGGGGATTTTTCAAGGGCTGGCCAGATACCCGCCCCACCAGAAAATTATTTATCAGCAGCACCAGAAATCCGGCTTTCTAGCACTGTTACCGCAGCCTTAAACTCCCTAATTCAAGAACATCAACTAACCCTAAATACCCTCCTGCAATCCGCGTGGGCTTTGCTTTTAAGCCGCTGTTCCGGTTCAGAAGATGTAGTATTTGGAGCTATTTGCAACAGCCGCCCACAGGCTCTAGAAAACGCAGAATCAGCCGTAGGATTATTGATAAATACCTTGCCAGTCAGGGTAATTGTATCTCCCGATTTGTCAGCGATCGACTGGCTTAAACAATTACAAATTCAGTGGGAAAAACTGCAAGAATACGGGTACGCGCCACTGGGCAAAACTCAAGAATGGAGCGAAATTTCCCGTGGCAGAGCTTTATTTGAGAGCTTGCTAGTAGTTGAAAACAGTCAGATAAATTCTGCCTTGCAAGCTCTCGGTGGCAACGGTCAAAATGGTTCGACTTCGCTCACCAACCACCGAGAATTTCAGCTTTTAGAACAGACAAGTTTTCCCCTAACAGTTTACGGATACGGGGGAGACGAACTGCTGCTGAAAATTGCGGGCGATCGCGATCGGTTCGAGCCGATCGCCATTACCAGAATGTTGGGACACCTGCAAACTTTGCTAGAAAGTATAGCGGCGAATCCCCAGCAGAAAATCAGCAAATTGTCAATGCTGACAGCAGCCGAACTTTCTCAGTTGCAGGAATGGAATCAAACTCAGGCAAATTATCCGCAAGACAAATGCGTTCACCAATTATTTGAAGCACAAGTCGAGCGATCGCCCGAAACCATTGCCGCCGTTTTTTCCCAAAATTCCCAACAGCAACTCACCTACCGCGAACTCAATTCCAAAGCCAATCAACTAGCCCATTACTTGCAGCAATTAGGCGTCGGGCCCGATGTTTTAGTAGCTATTTGCATGGAACGTTCCTTAGAAATTGCGATCGCCGTTTTAGGCGTTCTCAAAACAGGCGCAGCTTACGTTCCCCTCGATCCAGCCTACCCCAAAGAACGGCTGACCTTCATGTTAGCCGACACCCAAGCTCCCGTTATACTCACTCAATCTCACTTAGTATCAGACTTGCCCGCACATCAAGCCAGCGCCGTTTGTTTGGACTCAGACTGGCGAGAAATCGTCAGTTTCAGCACGGAAAACCCAACCAGCAGCGTCTCTCCCGAAAATTTAACTTATACAATATATACATCAGGTTCCACAGGCAAACCCAAAGGAGTTCCCCTCCCGCACCGCGCCCTAGTTAACCTAATTGCGTGGCAACTGCAAAACTCCTCGCTTGAGGGCGCAGCGAAAACCCTGCAATTTGCATCTCTGAGCTTTGATGTCTCTTTTCAAGAAATGTTTTGTACTTGGTGTGCCGGCGGCACCCTCGTTTTCATCACAGAAGAAATCCGGCGAGATGCTCAAAGTTTGTTGCAGCTAATTAACCAAGAAAAGATTCAAAGACTATTTCTCCCTTTCATCGCCCTGCAACACTTAGCCGAAGCCGCCGATACCTATCAGCTAGTACCCAAATCGCTGCGCGAAGTAGTCACTGCCGGCGAACAGTTGCAAGTCAACCGTTACATAGCCAATTTCTTTCAGCAGCTAGAAAATTGTACCCTGCACAATCAATACGGCCCCTCCGAGAGCCACGTTGTTACAGCCTATACCCTCGCAGGCCCGCCCGGAGATTGGCCCGCACTGCCTCCGATCGGCCGCCCTATTGCCAACACGCAGATCTATCTGTTACAAAAAGATGATCAACCAGTACCCGTAGGAGTAGCGGGTGAACTGTACATCGGGGGCATTTGTTTGGCGCGCGGGTATCTCAACCGCCCGGATTTGACTGCTGAAAAATTTATTCCTAATCCTTTTAAACACAATGAAATAAGCGCGATCGAGGATGAAGAAGATCGCCTTTACAAAACAGGGGATTTAGCCCGCTACCAGCCCGACGGTAACATCGAGTACATCGGACGCATTGATGGCCAAGTCAAAATTCGTGGCTTCCGCATAGAGTTGGGAGAAATCGAAACCGCACTAGCAAACCATCGGGCCGTTAAACAAGCTGTAGTGCTGGCGCGGGAAGATGAACCGGGGGACAAACGCTTGGTTGCTTATGTAGTGGCTAATCCAGAGGAGCAATTGGCAATAGCCGACCTCCGCTCCTACCTGCAAGGGAAACTCCCAGATTACATGGTGCCTGCGATTTTTATGACTGTTGAGGCGATGCCGAAGACGCCCAGCGGGAAAATCGATCGCCGCGCCCTGCCGGCCCCGGACTCGCAGCGACAAGAACAGTCGCAGAGTTACGCGGCACCGCAGAGCGAGTTGGAGTGTCTGCTGGCTGGTGTTTGGTCTAAGCTGCTCAAGATCGATCGCGTGGGAATTCACGACAATTTCTTCGAGATTGGAGGCAATTCTCTGATGACGCTGCAAGTTGCAGTCCAAGTGCGGGAGCTTTTGGCCATAGACTTGCCGATTGTCAAATTGTTTCAGCACCCGACGATCGCCCAATTGGCAAATTATTTAAACGAGGGAAAGACTGCGATCGCGTCAAATAACAAATTTCAAGACAGGGCCGATCGACAAAAAGCTGCTTTTAATCGGCAGAAGCAATCTATCAAAAAACGTTAACTTATGATTACTAATTCCCAAGAAAACCCAGAACTTGACGGGATTGCGATTATTGGCATGGCGGGCCGCTTTCCCGGTGCTGCCAATGTCGATGAATTGTGGCAGAATTTGTGCGGCGGAGTCGAGTCTACAGCGTTTTTCAGCGACGCGGAACTAGACCCCAATATTGACCCCGCTCTCAGACAAGATCCGAATTACGTCAAAGCTAGAGGAATTATTGACGGGGCCGATCGCTTTGACGCAGCATTTTTCGGCATGAGTCCCCGCGAAGCCGAAATTACCGACCCGCAACAGCGCGTTTTTTTAGAAATAGCTTGGGCCGCCCTAGAAAATGCAGGCTGCGATCCGAATACTTTCAACGGCTCGATCGGAGTATACGCCGGCACGGGGAACAATACTTATTTTCCCAACAACATCGCGGGGCGATCGGATGTAATTTCCCGCGCGGGCGAGATTCAGGTGATGGTAGGAAATGAAAAAGACTACATTGCTACCCGCACCTCTTACAAGCTCAATCTCAAGGGGCCGAGCGTCAGCGTACATACCGCTTGCTCTACATCATTAGTTGCAGTTTGTCAAGCTTTTTATGCTTTGATGAGCTATCAATGCGATTTAGCTCTGGCCGGCGGGATCTCAATTACGGTTCCCCAAAATAGCGGTTATTTGTATCAAGAAGGGGGGATGTTCTCCAGCGACGGACTGTGCAAACCTTTCGACGCCAAAGCTGAAGGAACCGTGTTCGGCAACGCTGGCGGGGCTGTTGTACTCAAGCGTTTGGAAGAAGCGATCGCCGACAGGGATACAATCTATGCCGTAATTCGCGGTGTCGGCCTGAATAACGACGGGGCAGCCAAAGTCAGCTTTGCGGCACCGAGCGTAGATGGCCAAGCAGATGCGATCGCGATGGCGCACGCGATGGC
>DMYK01000633.1:2043-3535 GCA_003483675.1 Microcoleaceae cyanobacterium UBA11344 | reverse complement strand
GGTACAACTGACTCTGGCGGTGGGGGAAATATTAACCTCCAAGCGCGAGATATTCAGTTGCGACACGGTAGTAGAATTACAACGGATGCAGGTAGTTCTGAAGGTGGTAATATCAGAATTAATAGCGATATTTTGGCTACTTTACCCAATGAAAATAACGACATTACAGCTAATGCTCGCACAGCTAGGGGAGGCCAAGTTACGGTGAATGTACCAAATATCTTTGGTTTTACTGCCATTAACCGCGATCGAGCCAGAAGTAGTTTAGGATTAAATGATGCTGAATTTGCAGCCTTACAAGTGAATCCAACTTCTTTAATTCCCACTAGCGATATCGCCGCCATTTCTCAACAGGCTGGCCCAGCTTTACAAGGGGCAGTAACTTTTAGCACTGCTGGTGTAAATCCCGCTTCTGGGTTAGTAGAATTGCCGCAAAATGTTGTCGATCCAACCACATTAATTGCTGCAAATCCCTGCATCAAAGGGGCCGAGAGCGAGTTTACTGTGACTGGTAAAGGAGGAGTGCCACCAAGTCCTAATGATGTTCTCAGCAGCAATTCTAGCCAGTTTAATTGGGTGGAACCAGCGGTAGGTGGAAGTCAGAAAGTAGGTACAAGGTCAGAAATAGAAATGCAGCCTGTATCTGTCGTACCGGCTCAAGGTTGGGTGATAGATGCTGAAGGAAAAGTTACGCTTGTTGGATACAATCCGGGTAATACTGCTGACGATCGCAATCCTCGACGGAGTTCTGTTTGTGTGCCGCGTTGAAATTAGGTTTTTTTTAACCGCAGATATAGGCGGATTAACGCGGATTAACGCAGATAAAGGATAAGATGTATTTGGGTTAATTGGTATGTGTGTCTGTGGTTGTAATTTGATTTTTTAAATATGAAGTTTACCCGATCGCTCCGACAAGTAATTCTGTTATTTGTGATTTCCTGTCTGCTAGCAGTTGCGATTCCTCCCGGAGTTGCTCAGGTTAATCCACCACCAGCGGTGCAGCTTGTCCGACAAGCTCGAACTCTGTACCAAGAGGAACGTTTTTCCGAAGCTGTACCGCTGTTGCAGCGGGCGGCGGCAGCGTTTGAGGCAAAAGGCGAAAATCTCGATCGCGCCACAGCTTTGAGCAATTTAGCTGCAACCTACGGGCAATTGGCACTTTGGGAACCAGCAGAACAAGCTGTGAATTCGAGTTTGTCGGTTGTGCGAACTATCGCCAAAACTCCCGAACAGCAGCGGATTTTGGCTCAAAGTCTGAATATTCAAGGGCAAATTAAACTGGAACGGGGACTTGCTCAAGATGCGATCGATAACTTGTACTTAAGCGCTAAAATTTTTGAGCAACTTGATGCAAAAGACCAAGTTTTACTAAGTGAAATTAATCTAAGTCGGGCTTGGGAAGCTCTCGGACTTTATCCGAGAGCTTGCAAAATTTTGTTGGCTTCTTTGAAGATGGAATCCAAAACTTGCGAAGTTTCAAATGCTAGTTTTG
>DMYK01000633.1:1803-1967 GCA_003483675.1 Microcoleaceae cyanobacterium UBA11344 | reverse complement strand
ATTTGGACTGGAATCTGCCGGAAAATTGGGACTCAGACGTGAGGTGGCTGCAATTGAGCTCAATCTGGGCAATACGGAACGGGCTAAAAGCAATAAACCTGGTTTAACCGCAGAAGAGCGAGCAGAATTAGAGCGATCGGCTTTAAATTATTATACTCGATCGG
>DMYK01000633.1:0-1766 GCA_003483675.1 Microcoleaceae cyanobacterium UBA11344 | reverse complement strand
TTAGCCGATCGCCAAAATTGGTCGGAAGCAGGGGTTTTGTGGCGTTCCATCCAACCTCAAGTTACTCAATTTCCGCCGAACCGCGCCGGACTTTATGCTCAAATTAATCTAGCTCAAACCTTGATCAAATTGGCTCAGTCGCCTGCGAAAACTTTGAGTTTAAGCGATATTAACAAAATGCTCACTGTAATTTGGGAACCAGCAAACCGTTTGGGCGACAAGCGCATACAAGCTTATATTCTGGGAGCTCGCGGCAATCTTTATGAACTACAGCAACAGCATTCTCTGGCTGAAACTCTGACAATTGGGGCTTTGAGTTTAGCACCGGCGTTTCAGTCTCCCGATATTGCTTACCAATTGTTGTGGCAACTTGGACGGATTCGCAAGGCCCAGGGGAATACAGAAGGGGCGATATCTCAATATACTCAAGCTGTTAATGTACTGTCTTCTTTACGGGGCGATTTAGTAACAGTGAATCCTGAAGTGCAATTTTCATTTCGGGAAAGTGCCGAACCGGTTTATCGGGAATTAGTCGGGCTGCTTTTGCAAGAGGAATCCCCTAGTCAAGATAAGTTAAAGCAGGCTCGCCAAACAGTAGAAGCATTGCAGTTGGCAGAATTGGATAACTTTTTTCGCGATGCTTGTGCAGAAGCTAAACCAAAACAGATAGATGAAATTGATCCGACAGCAGCCGTAATCTATCCAATTATTTTGAGCGATCGATTAGAGGTGATCTTGTCAATTCCCGGCAAACCCCTCCGCCACTACAGCACCAAGAAGTCTCAGGAAGAGTTAGAAACGGCCTTCAAACTAGCCAAAAATGCGATCAGGCCTGCTGCTTTTCCGCGAGACAGGGAGCCACCTGTTCAACAAGTTTATGACTGGTTAATCCGTCCTGGGGAGCCGGATTTGACCGCTAGCGGGATTAAAACTTTGGTATTTGTTCTCGATGGTTATTTGCGAAATCTGCCGATGGCTATTCTGCACGACGGCAAGCAGTTTCTTGTCGAAAAATACAGTATTGCGATCGCACCGGGACTACAATTGCTCGCACCCAAACCGCTAAGCCAGGTCAAGTTAAAGGTGCTTACGGCTGGCCTCTCAGAGGCTCGTCAAGGCTTTGCGGCTTTGCCGGGAGTCAAAACGGAAATTCAGCAAATTGCAGCTCAGATGCCGACGAGTGGGCTGCTAAATGAAGAATTTGTGAGCGGGAAGTTGCAAGCTCGAATTAAAGCGGTGTCTTATCCGATCGTCCATTTGGCAACTCACGGTCAGTTTAGCTCGAATGCAGCGAATACTTTTATTGTGACTTGGGACGATCGGGTGAATGTTAAGGAGTTCGATCGACTGCTGCGATCGCGCACTGGGGAAAAACAACAGCTGATCGAACTTTTGGTGTTGAGTGNNTTGCGAAACTGCTGCGGGGGATAATCGCGCGGCTTTGGGATTGGCTGGGGCTGCAATTCGATCGGGCGCCCGCAGCACCGTCGCCACACTTTGGCAAGTCAACGACGAATCTACAGCAAAGTTTATGGCTGAATTTTATCGGCAACTTGCTTTATCTAACAGGAGCAAAGCTGAAGCCCTCCGCAATGCTCAATTAACCCTGCTGAACAACCCACTATATAAAAACCCCTATTTCTGGGCACCTTTTGTACTGGTGGGGAATTGGCAATGAACTTCGATCGGGCATCGGGCCTGGGGCATCGGGCATCAACCGCCAGCAGTCAACCGTTAACAGTTAACTGACTTAAATGCTTGGTTTT
>DMYK01000170.1:2103-2557 GCA_003483675.1 Microcoleaceae cyanobacterium UBA11344 | reverse complement strand
GCTGGGCGGGGAACTTTCGCCGAAAATGTGCTGCAATATCTGCAACAGCAACATCCCGACTTATTTAAAACTTTAACATACATAATTGTTGAAATTTCGCCAATACTGCAAGCAGAACAACGGCAAAGGTTAGGTGATATCAAGTGTGTTAAATGGTGTCATTGGGATGACATAGTTGATAATTCAATTGTCGGTTGTTGTTTTTCTAATGAATTAGTCGATGCTTTCCCCTTGCATCAATTTATGATGGAACAAGGGCAAGTTCTAGAAATCTATATTACCACAGAAACACCAAAAAGTCAACAAAAAGAGATCAAATTTATAGAGGTACTTGGCGAAGTTTCTACACCTAAAATTGCTGAATATTTGGATTTTCTAGGCATAGATTTGTCGGCGAGTGTTTACGGGGATGGTTATCGCAGTGAGGTGAATTTGGCGGCTTTGGAGTGGATGA
>DMYK01000170.1:0-2088 GCA_003483675.1 Microcoleaceae cyanobacterium UBA11344 | reverse complement strand
TATTTGTTGACGATTGATTACGGTTATCCGGCGCACCGCTATTATAATCCGAGGCGCAGGGATGGGACGCTACAGTGTTATTATCTGCACCGATATCACAATAATCCTTATATTAATGTGGGGCGGCAGGATTTGACGGCTCATGTTAATTTTACGGCGTTGGAAAAGCAGGGTGAATTGTGCGGTTTGGATGTGGTAGGGTTTACTCAGCAGGCTTTGTTTTTGATGGCGTTGGGTTTGGGCGATCGTATTGCTTCTCTGTCTACAAATGATGCGGAAGCATTGGATTTGGCAACGTTTTTGCGCCGACGGGAGGCTTTGCATCAGTTGATCGATCCGATGGGTTTGGGGGGTTTTGGGGTTTTGGTGCAGTCTAAGGGGTTGAGAGATGGGGGAAAGGGGAGAATTTTGAAGGGTTTGATGGTGCCTGATTGATGATTCCAGATTGATTATTAACTAATTTAATATTTTAGATTTTTTTTTAACCGCAGATGAACGCTGATTAACGCTGATGTAATTGTCAATAACTGGATTCTCCTGATGATTAACTAATTAAGCTGCACCAATTGCTTTTGTCATTACTTAAGCGCACTGACTCAACGGCGGAAAATCCCATTTCCCTGAATATAAAGTAGATGGTAGCTTTAAACAATAGGCAGCAGGAACCACCTCGATCAACCACCAATTAAACATATCTCGTTGAGCCGCAGCAAAACCAGAAATAGCATCTCCGGTAATGGCATCATACAAAATATCCAAGATGGCATTATAAGCTGTTTTCGTGTTGAGTGTTTGCAGCAAGCCGTAGAAGATATTATAAGCTTCATCAGCAGCTTGATATTTTCCAATTTTGTTGATATTAGGAAACAAAGTATCTGCCCAAGTTTCCGGGATTTCACCGCCATCCTTCAGCCAACAAGATATAATTCCTTCAACGATATCAGCCTTGTGTTCTTCAGGAAAGTAATGTTTAATGGTCGGTTTAGCTGCTAATGCTATTCCATAAGCCATATAGACGTATCGCTGATGAGATATTGCATCATTAGGCATTCCAAAGGCCGTCATTACTTGTACAAAAGCTTCTTCTACATCGCTGTTTCCGCCTCTTTCGTATAAATCGTCATATTTTCTATCCCAAACCGTGCGAAGTGTTTGCTGTAATCGATCGGGAATATCTGAGTTGCTGGGCAACTTGAAATCGGTGTAATGACCTCTGTCAAACTTTATCATTGACTTTCCCTCCTTATGTATTTTCCTTGATCGTCAACCAAGATCAAGCTAATTTTAAGATTAATATCACCTCCATTCTACCTTACCCAGAGAAGCCAGTAAAGCCTTCCTTGGCTCTACTGGCTATCCTATATTTCTACGGATATGGCTCCTCGTAGAAGATAATCACTTCAATGTTGGGGAACCACCTAGCAAAGTCTTCATCGCAGGTAGTGTTGCAGCCCGAACACATATCCAGATCCGTGTAAAGGTAAAGCCTTCCTGTCGCCTCAGAAGGTACACTATCTCCTTCCAACTCTGCTGCAAGTGCATTGAAGAGCTTGTACTCAGCGTGTTTTTCGTTGAAATTTTCAGAGACTGCTGCTCTGTCAATCCTTTCCGGAAAACACAACTTTGGCCCATTGTCTTGGCCTGGAATATTGAGAGGCTTTTTCTTGCTGGTAGCTTCTTTGCTATAAACTCTACCCATTGCGAGTTCTAGTTTGGCAGCCGCAGCATTACCACCACTGGGTTTTCCAATATGGCTCGATCGAACATCTTGAGCCTGAGTCCGCAGTTCCTCTACGATATCCGCATAGCACTCAGGGATGCCTTGGGGATACTCGTAATGAGGTGTGTTTCTAGAGGGGTTTCCTGTAGTTAAGTTTTTGTTCACGCCAGCAATGATTAAGTTTACAGGCATCGATAAATAAAAATATATAACCTGACTTAGACATAAGATTTAAGCTTCATCTGACTCAGGTAGTTTGATTATACCACACTTTCAAATTAACTGCAAACTCTGCTCGAATCCCTCGGATTCAGCCCATTTTAATCGTTCCTGAATTGACATACCCTGCAACTTTTTACTCATTTTAT
>DMYK01000343.1:3814-8424 GCA_003483675.1 Microcoleaceae cyanobacterium UBA11344 | reverse complement strand
GAGTAGGGGGCAAGAATGCGGGGAGATCTAGATTTAATGGTCAAACAGCAGTCTCTGGCTGGGTTTGCCTTTAAGTTGACACCAATGGGCTCTTGGAGTGTCCCTACGATTGATTGGGCGATGGCTGGGAGCCCTCTTCGAGTGCTACGATTATTTTGGGGTAGGGAAACGGCATTGCCGTGTCCTCTCCGTTGTGGTCGTTCCATTGCGATCGTCAGGAGTGCAACCGGAATTGATATAATTTAAGGAATTTTTATAAGGGTTATTAAGAAAATTAATCGATCGCCCGATCGCGCACAAGAAAATATCAAAAAGCTTTAAAATTAAAATTTCGAGAGTTCCCTCGTAGCGGTGAAGAAACTGCAACTGCTGGCTAGTAATGAGCATTGAAAAATATATTCGGCAAGCCCAAGTTTATTTGAAGCAAGGGAAGTTAACAGAGGCGATCGATTTTTGCCAAAGGGCGATCGAACTTCAGCCGTTTTCGCCCTCGGCTTACACGACTTTGGGCGAAATCCTAGAAGCTCAAGGTGATCCGACGGCGGCGAGAGATGCTTTTGTGCAAGCTTTGGAAATTTCGCCGCAGTTTTTTCTGGCTCACGCTTATTTGGGTCAATTATATAGCGAGTATTGGTGGCTGGATGAGGCGGTTTTTCATTACCGGAAAGCTCTGGATTTGAAACCAGACTGGCCGGAATTGTATTATAACTTGGGAAATGTTGTTCATAAACAGGGAAATTTGTTGGGGGCGATCGACTGTTACCGAAATGCGATCGCTCTTAAACCTGATTATGTACTTGCTTTCTACAATCTGGCTGTGGTTTTAGATGAAAATAATCAGCTCGAAGCTGCAATTGATAACTACCGACAGGTAATTGCTCTCAAGCCTGATTATGTGGAAGCTTACAGTAATTTGGGCTGCACTTTGGTAAAGGACGATCGCATCCCAGAGGCGATCGAAATTTACCAGGCTGGGATCGCGATTAAATCTGATTGGGCGACGCTTTATAATAATTTGGGTCAAGTATTGCTTGACAAAAATCCCGAAAAGGCGATCGTGGCTTACCAAAGAGCGATCGAGTTAGAGCCGGATTTCGTTTTGGCTCATTACAATCTGGGGAAAGCGTGGCAAATACAAGGCGAACATTCTGCCGCTGTTGCTTGTTTCGATCGGGTGGTTGAGCTCAATCCTGACCATATTTCGGGCTATACTGATGGCGGCTTTTCTTTGATAGCTTTGGGCAAAATTGCGGAAGCACTGCCCTATTTGGCCAAAGCAATTGCCGTCAAGCCCGATTTTGTTGAGGCTTACTGTCGCTTAGTCGAGCAGCGACAAGTTGCTCAAGCAGATGATGAATTCTCAATGGCGATCGCTGCTTGTGGTAGATTTTTGCAAGCACTAACTGGAAGGGATCAGGGTACAAAGAAGGCCCTTCGACTTCGCTCAGGGTACAAAGAAGGGCTCAGTACAAGTGCCCAATCCTCGATGCCCAATGCCCAATTCCCGATGCCCGATGCCCAATGCCCAATGCCCGATGCCCAATTACCAATTGGTGAAATTTGCGATAATTTAGCAGCAATTTACCTGCATTTAGGGAATGCTTTAACAGAGTATGGCAGCCACGATTCGGCGACAGCTTACTATCAAAAAGCTTTGCAAATTCAGCCTAAAAATACAGAGCTTTACTGGCGATTGGGCAATTCTTTGGTAGAGCAAAAGCGGTTCAATGCGGCAATTTTATTATACCACATGGCTTTGACAATTCAACCAGCTCTACCACAGGTTTATTTTGAGTTGGGAAAACTGCTGGAAAAACAGGGAAATTGTGAAAGGGCGATCGATTATTATCAAAAAGTTTTAGAGTTGCAATTCCACGGGTATACACAACCGCAACTGTCGAAAAACGGGAATTCTATTGCACTCGAATCAAGGGCGATCGAACTTCCCCAAGGTATTTATTTATCGACTTGGGATTGGCTGGTTAATGCTCAATTGGATGCGGGAAATTATGTTGAGATAGTTTGGCAATACGAGACAGAAGCAAGTGCCGAAAATATTCCCAATTATAAGTTGGAAATTCCAGATTCTAAATTGGCAAATTCCGATTGTGGTGGTTTAACTTGCGGGCTGTGTTTGCAGCGACTTTCTAAGTGGTTTGATCCGGTGCATTTGGGTTGGGGAGTTTGCCGTTTATCCAATTCTAAGCCACTCCCCGTGGAGTCGCCGAAGACTTTCGCTGCTGCAATTCCCAATGGGCGAGTTTGGATTGTGCCGCAGGAAAATTATTGGCTGATTTGTAAGGCGATCGCTGTTATTACTCCTGATAACTATTTGTTGGCTGATGTGTCTAGAGATTATCCGGGGTTTTTGCCCGGATGCGAAAAACATGATGTGAGAAAACATAGCGTTTTTGACTTAGAATCATTTCCACCTTTAAAGCAGATTGAAGGTAGGGTGGCGGTGCTTTCTGGGTTGTCGGGAAATGTCTATTTTCACTGGATGGTTGATGTTTTGCCGAGAATTGAATTGCTGCGGCGAAGTGGTAGGGATTTGGCGGATATTGACTGGTTTTTGGTGAATAGTTGCCAGCATCAATTTCAGCGGGAAAGTCTGAGAATTCTGGGGATTCCTGAAGAGAAAGTCTTGGAGAGCGATCGCTATCCTCACATTCAAGCAACAGAGTTAATTGTACCATCTTTTGCTGGATATTTGGGCTGGCCTTCTGGGTGGGCGATCGATTTTTTGAGGCGNNAGGGAATTATACCTAGTTATAGCTATCCAAAACGGATTTATATCAGTCGCAGCAAAGCTAGATATCGGCGAGTTTTGAATGAGGCAGATGTGGTTGAGGTATTGGAGGGATTTGGCTTTGTTTCTATTTTACCTGAATCCATGTCTTTGGAGGAGCAAATTGCCTATTTTTATCATGCTGAGGTAATAGTTACTGCCCACGGTAGCGGGTTGACAAATACGATTTTTTGTAATTCTGGAACTAAAATAATTGAGTTAATGTCACCTCATTATATCAGCCATTATTATTGGGGAAGCAGTCAATATTTGCAGTTGGAACATTACTTTTTAACTGGTGAGGCTTTTGAATGCTATCCTATTAGACAGTTGATGTATCAGAATTCGCTGACAGAGGATATTTTGGTGAACTTGAGTTCGCTAAAACGGATGGTTGAAGTGGTTGGTTTGAGTTAGTTAATGTCTGGAGTAATTGAAATTATGCCCTCGATTGAGAAGATGGAAAAAGCAGCGGTTGATTTGAGTCAGCAAGCAGAAGTTTATTTAGCTGAAGGTAGGTTAAATGAGGCGGTGGCTGCTTGTGAGTCAGCGCTGAAAATCGAGCCGAATTTGGCGGCACCTTGTCAGACGCTGGGAAAAGTGATGCAGCTTCGAGGTGAAATCGAGCCAGCTAAGTATTGGTATGAAGCGGCGATCGATCGCAATCCAAATTTACCGGAAGTTTACGCGAATCTCGGCAGTTTGTATTCTCATTCTAAACAGTGGGAAAAGGCGATCGCGGCTTGTGAAAAGGCAATTTCGCTCGCACCGAAATTTGCTGCTGCTTATCGCCAGTTGGCGAGAGTTTGGATGCAGTTGGAGAAGCCAGAAGCAGCCACAGAGTGTTGGTATCAAGCTTTTAAGATTGAGCCGAATTGGGCAACGGCTGACGAGCAAGTCACTCTGGGAAATAGTCTTGTTGAAGAAGGCAAGTTTGATCGGGCGATCGAGTGTTATTCGCGGGCGATCGAGTTAAACCCGAATTTGGCAATAGCTTATCATAATTTGGGGGAAATGCTGCTCGGTGAAAAACGGTGGGAAGAGGCGATCGCAAATTATGAAAAAGCTATTGAAATCAATCCCAATTTTTTTGAATCTTACCACAGTTTGGGTAAAACTTGGGCGGATAGAGGAGAATTAGATCAGGCGATCGCCTGTCAACGCAAAAGCCTCGAAATCAATCCAAATTATGCTCGTGCTTACCTGAGTTTGGGCAATGTTTTGGTGCAAAAGGGCGAGTTTGATGCAGCAATTAACTGTTACCATCAGGCTATTAACATTAACGGCAATTCCGCTTGGGCGCAGAATTATTTAGGGGAAGCTTTGGCTCAAAAACAACAGTGGCAAGAAGCTGTGATTTGCTACCGCAAAGCGATCGAATTAAATCCAAATCTTCCTTGGTTTTACCTCAATTTGGGAATTGCCTTAACTTGCGAAAAATCCTGGGATGA
This sequence comes from Microcoleaceae cyanobacterium UBA11344, assembly GCA_003483675.1. Taxonomy (GTDB): domain Bacteria; phylum Cyanobacteriota; class Cyanobacteriia; order Cyanobacteriales; family Microcoleaceae; genus Microcoleus. The sequence goes on along the minus strand of DMYK01000343.1, from coordinate 4,185 downwards.
AGCGGTTGCCGCTTACCTGCGTGCGATTCAGCTTGAGCCGAATTTGACGGGAATTAATCAGAGGTTGGGATATGTTTTGCGTCAGCGCAGCGCATCTGGTTTAGATAGCACAATTATTAGTTATTGTCAAGATATTGAGATGCTTGCTAGTGGCAAAATTTACCACAAATTGCTGGGAATTGAGTTAGATGGAGCGGAGTTTTATATAAATTTAGGAAATAGTTTAGCCAAACAGAAGCAGTTGGAAGGTGCGATCGTCTTTTATAGCATGGCGCTGCAAATTGAGCCAAATGCTGCGGAAGTTGTCGCCAAACTCGATGAAGTTTCGGCGAAAAAACAGGAGTTATACGCACAAATTGCCACTTACCGTC
>DMYK01000343.1:0-3792 GCA_003483675.1 Microcoleaceae cyanobacterium UBA11344 | reverse complement strand
ATTTTACCGCAATTAGGCGAATTAGACGAAGCAATTATTTGTCACCAAAAAGCCAGCGAATTGAGAGGTTGGGCTGAATGTGCGGCGAAAGATTATCAATTTACCCAAGATTGGTTTACCCACAATATCCCTATTTGGAAACGACATTTGCAGCAGTTTGTAGGAATGCCAGAATTTCAAGTTGTGGAAATCGGCAGTTTTCAAGGAATGTCGGCTTGTTGGCTGTTGGATAATATTTTAACTCACCCCACAGCAAAAATTACTTGTATTGATTTGTATTTCCAAGAACATTTTAAGGGCAATATTGCGAAAACTGGGGTAGGGGATAAAGTAATTGCATTAGAAGGCTACTCTCAAGACTTATTAGTTAATTTGACTTCGGAATATTACGATATTGCTTACGTTGACGGCTGTCACAAACCCACCAGTGCTCTGCAAGATGCGATTTTGTCTTGGAGGTTGGTGAAAGTTGGCGGATTGATGATTTTTGACGATTATGAATTTACCTTTCCCGACAGCCCGGAGCAAGATACTAAAATCGGCATCAATGTCTTCTTGGAGATGTTTGCAAGTCAGTTAGAAGTTGTTCATAAAGGCTATCAACTGATTGTCAAAAAAACAGGTAATCAAAACTTGGGCGAAGAGAAAGCTCTACTTTCTCAAGGTTGGGAAAAGTTGGGGGATATTGCGGCAAATACGGGTTATTTGGATGAGGCGATCGCCCGCTATCAAACAGCAATTAAAATTAAGTCTGGCAATTACTTAACTTACCATAAGTTGGGTAAAAGTTTACAAAAAAAAGAACTGTTTGACGAAGCTATTATCGCTTACAAACAGGCTATTCAATTGAATCCAAATTTTAGTTGGGCTTACCACTTTTTGGGGGAAGCTTTGCAAGCAATCAACGAAAATAGTGAAGCTGCGATTGCTTACCGCAAAGCGATTGCATTAAATCCCGATTTTTGTTGGAGTTATAGCAATTTAGGCGATGTGTTGATGGAGCTTGTTGAGTGGGAGGAAGCTGTTGTTGCTTACCGCAAAGCTATTGAATTAAATCCCGATTTTTGTTGGAGTTATAGCAATTTAGGCGATGTGTTGATGGAGCTTGTTGAGTTGGAGGAAGCTGCTGTTGCTTATCGCAAATTAATTGAACTGAATCCCGATTTTTGTTGGTCTTATGACAAGTTGGGTAAGGCTTTGATTGCATTGGAAAAGTGGGGAGAAGCGGCGGCTGCTTACCGCAAAGCTATTGAATTAAATCCCGATGATTGTTGGCTGTACAATAGTTTGGGAGAAGTGCTGGAATCCCAAGAAAATTAGGCGGAAGCAGCGGTTGCTTTTGGCTGTGCTGTTGAGCTAGAGCCAGAGCATAGTTGGCTCTACAAAAAGTTGGGTGATGCACTGCGAAAACAAGGGGAATTGTCAAGGGCGATCGCAATTTATGAAAAAGGCATAAATCTGGAGCCAAAATCCTGTTGGTGTTACGAAGGATTGGGTTTGAGTTTAATTGCAAAACAGCAGTGGGAACCGGCAATAACTAATTTAATTCAAGCACTGCAAATTAAACCCGATTTGTTTGAAGTTTACGAAAATATAGGTTATGCTCTGGAACAACTAGGAGAAGTCGATGAGATCGATATGGCAAAATTTAGCAATCAAATCTTACCATTAACTGTACTCAAAAAATACTGCGGTTTTACAGAGGATTTGGCAATTACAGCAGAGTCAAATCCGACCATTACTTGTATTGACATCCATCCAGCCAGTCAAATCAATTTATTAGCTTCCAAAACTACCGACAGCAACAACAGATTTGGGGCCGATAAAACTCATGCAAGAAAAGCTTTTGTTACCTTACTACCAAAGGGACGAGCTTGGGCTGATGTCGTCACTACCGCAGCCATTACTTCAGATAACAAACTTGTTGGCGATATTTCAATGGGTTGTGCTGAATTAGTCATCACTTCCGACAAATTACCTCCCACTGAACATATAAATGGAACAGTTGCTTTCCTCTCCGCTCGCTGGGGTGGGGCGGCTTATTTTCATTGGATGTTTGATGTAATGACGCGATTTGACCTTTTGCAGAGAAGCGGGTTAATAGACAGTATAGATAAGTTTGTTGTCAATGCCTGCGATTCTGCCTATCAAAAAGAAACTTTAAATACTTTAGGAATTCCTGAAGATAAAATTTTAGAAAGTCGCTGCAATCTCCACATTACAGCAGATAAATTAATAGTTCCGTCAATTTCTTATGATGGAGCGGGAGCAGTTTCTAAATGGAAATGCGATTATCTGAAACAAGCTTTTTTAACTGCACAACAGCCACTAAAAAGAGATTATTCAGAACGAATTTATATCAGTAGGGAAAAAGCATCTTATCGGCGAATTGTCAACGATGAAGAAGTTATGAGTTTTTTAGAAAAATTTGGGTTTCGCAGCGTCAAGCTGGAAACGATGTCGGTAGCGGAACAAGCAGCGTGTTTGGCGGCGGCTAAGGTAGTTGTAGCACCTCACGGAGGTGGATTGACTAATCTAGTTTTTTGCACTCCGGGAACTAAGGTAATTGAGATTTTTTCTCCTATTTACGTGCCGTATTGTTATTGGATGATTAGCAATTTGTGCGATTTGGAACATTACTATTTAATTGGCGATTTGTTGGATGATGGGAATCCTAAAAAACCCGTACATCAAAATATGCAGTTGGATTTGAAATCGCTGGAGAAGTTAATGAATCTTGCAGGAGTTTTGCATGAATAATGATTACCACAGTTTAGGGAATTCCCTGCAAGAAAGTGGGAGATTTGATGAGGCTGTGATTGCGTACCAAAATGCGATCGCCCAAAATCCCAATTTTTCTTGGTCTTATCACAGTTTGGGCGATGTTTTGCAGAAACTAGAACAGTGGGATGAGGCTGTCGCCGCCTACAGAAAAGCTGTTGAGTTAAATCCTGATTTTTCTTGGTCTTATCATAATTTGGGCGATGTTTTGCTCAAGCTAGAACAATGGGAGGAAGCTGCTGCTGCTTACCGCTGCGAGATTGAATTAAATCCCGATTTTTGTTGGTCTTTCTGCAATTTAGGCGATGCTTTGACTAAGCTAAAACAGTGGAATGAAGCGATTAATGCCTATTTTAAAGCTATTTTAATTGACCGAGATTTGCCGGGAATATATGAGAAATTTGGTTATGTTCTCCGACAAATAGAGTCTGACTTAAAGCCAGTGTTTTTACCAGGTGAATTGCCAATTACACCGGAAAATCGCGAGTTTTATTTGGGTTTAGGGAGGAGTTTAGCACAGGGCGATCGCCTGGAAAGTGCAATTATTTTTTGTAAATTGCTCTTGACATATGAGCCAGATTGTGATAGGGCTTCAGCGCAATTAGGGGAGTTTTTGCAGGAACAAGAAAAGTGCGTTAGCGAAGCCCTCGAAGAGGATCGCGCTTTAGCATCATGTCGCGAGTGTGTCGCCCAAAAACCAGATGATTGCTGGTCTTATTACAATTTAGGTGCTGTTTTAAGCCATCAAAAAAAGTGGGATGAAGCGGCGACTTCGTTCTTGAAAGCAATAGAAATAAATCCCGATTTCTACTGGTGGTTTTATTACAATTTGTGGGAAGTTTTGGTTAAGCAAAATAAGCTGGAGGAAGTCGCGAGTTTGTATCGCGGAGTTATTGAAGCTCAACCGGAGGCTTTTTGGCCTTATTTGAATTTGGGGGAAGCTTTGACTAGACAAGGCAAAATTGCAGAGGCGATTTGCTGTTATCAAACTGTCAGTTATCAGCAAACTTT